>NZ_JBFRPJ010000052.1:0-175012 GCF_041471945.1 Vibrio sp. 10N.261.51.A4 | reverse complement strand
TAATTACGCAACAAAGCCACTTCGCTACCCTAGTCAAACCCCACAGACTACAATCCTCAAAACCTTTGACGCCTTTCACCGATCTTCCTGCCACGAAAACGTTTGTCTCGATTAAGTTCTAAACTATAACGATTAATTACACTTCAGCCCTTGTTTACACTTTTATTGCCTCCATATTTTCCATACAATCCTAAGCGATTATAAATAAAAACAATTTCAATTTCGGAGTCCTCATGAGCGACGTAAAGCACTGTAATTTATTGATTCTTGGTTCTGGCCCTGCTGGCTATACAGCTGCAGTTTACGCTGCTCGTGCAAACCTAAACCCAGTACTTGTTACGGGTATGCAGCAAGGTGGTCAGCTTACAACCACAACAGAAGTGGAAAACTGGCCGGGTGATGCTGAAGGTTTAACGGGTCCAGCTCTAATGGATCGCATGAAAGAGCACGCAGAGCGCTTTGAAACAGAGATCCTGTTCGACCACATTAACGAAGTCGACCTTTCTAACCGCCCTTTCCGTCTTAAAGGCGATTCTGGCGAGTACACGTGTGATGCATTGATCATCTCAACAGGCGCATCGGCTAAGTACCTAGGTTTAGAGTCTGAAGAAGCATTCAAAGGCCGCGGCGTTTCTGCTTGTGCAACGTGTGATGGTTTCTTCTACCGCAACCAGAAAGTTGCAGTTGTGGGTGGTGGTAACACGGCTGTTGAAGAAGCACTTTATCTATCTAACATCGCGTCTGAAGTTCACCTGATTCACCGTCGTGACACGTTCCGCGCTGAAAAGATTCTAGTGAAGCGTTTAATGGACAAAGTAGAGAACGGCAACATTGTTCTTCACACTGACCGCACGCTAGACGAAGTTCTAGGCGACGACATGGGCGTGACTGGCGTTCGTATTAAAGATACTCAGTCTGATAAGACAGAAGATATCGACGTAATGGGCGCGTTCATCGCTATTGGTCACCAGCCGAACACTGAAATCTTCAAAGGCCAAGTAGATATGAAAGATGACTACATCATCGTTCAGTCAGGTCTTGAAGGTAACGCGACACAAACAAGCATCCCAGGCGTATTCGCTGCGGGTGATGTTATGGACCACAACTACCGCCAAGCGATCACTTCTGCTGGTACAGGTTGTATGGCTGCACTGGATGCTGAACGCTTCCTAGATGGCCTTAACGATAAGTAAATCTGAGATTGCAGATTTGATTATCGGTGCTCTCGCCTCAGTAGATGCAGGGCGTCATCACAATTTGTTGTAAATCCCTAAAGCCCAGTGGTATATCCACTGGGCTTTCTTTTGTATACTACCCGCCCTCAACAAATAATAATTATCATTAAGCCTTCATAATGGATAAGAAAAAACAACGCAGCTTGAACAAGTGGCTTAAGCAACAGAGTAAGTTAGCGAAACGCTGGCTTATGATTGCGATTAGCCTTGGCGTACTTTCAAGCGTGTTTTTAATTGCTCAAGCAGCTCTTCTCGCCTCTATTCTTCACCAGCTGATCATCGAAAATGTCGATAAGTCTGAACTGGTTGGTCATTTCGCAGGCTTGGCATTATCGGTCGTTGGCCGTGCTGGCTGTACATGGGGACGTGAGATCGCAGGTTATCGCTGTGGTGAACAGATCCGTGTCTACATCAGGCAACTGATCCTTGATAAGTTACGTGAGTTAGGCCCTGCTTACATCAAAGGCAAACCTGCGGGTACGTGGGCAACCCTGTTGCTAGAACAAGTCGAAGACATGCAAGACTTCTTCTCTCGTTACTTACCTCAGATGTCTTTGTCGGTAATGATTCCATTCATTATTTTGGTTGTGGTGTTCCCAGTAAACTGGGCAGCAGGACTGATCTTCTTGATTACTGCTCCACTGGTACCAATGTTCATGGCACTTGTGGGTATGAAAGCAGCCGATGCAAACCGCAAAAACTTCAAAGCACTGCAACGTCTTTCTGGACACTTTTACGACCGTTTGCAGTCAATGACAACCATCCGTCTATTTGACCGCACAAACGCTGAAACAGAAGTATTGAAAGGTGCATCTGAGGTGTTCAGAACGCGCACCATGGATGTATTGAAGATCGCTTTCTTGTCGTCTGCAGTACTTGAGTTCTTCACGTCTATCTCGATTGCGATGACGGCGGTTTACTTTGGTTT
Organism: Vibrio sp. 10N.261.51.A4; assembly: GCF_041471945.1. NCBI lineage: Bacteria > Pseudomonadati > Pseudomonadota > Gammaproteobacteria > Vibrionales > Vibrionaceae > Vibrio > Vibrio sp. 10N.261.51.A4. The sequence continues at coordinate 172,849 of NZ_JBFRPJ010000052.1, read as the reverse complement.
CACTTACATCGGCGAGCTTAACTTCGGCCACTACGGCGTTGGCATTACGCTATTCGCAGGTTTGTTTATCCTTATCTTGGCGCCAGAGTTTTACCAACCTCTGCGTGATTTAGGTACTTTCTACCATGCGAAACAACAAGCGGTTGGCGCAGCGGAAAGTATTGTCGAGTTCCTAGAAACAGACATCACTAAAGTTAAATCAGGCGACACTCAGTTAGACCCGGCTCAAGGCATCAATATTGAAGCTCAAGATCTGAAAGTATTGAGCCCTGAAGGTGTTCAACTGGTTGGTCCTATCTCGTTCGCGCTTAACACTCGCCAATCGACTGCGTTAGTTGGCCCAAGTGGTGCAGGTAAAACAAGTTTGATCAACGCTATTCTTGGTTTCATGCCTTATGAAGGAAGCTTGAAAATCAATGGCATTGAACTGCGTGACCTAGACTTAGCCTCTTGGCGTAAAACCATTAGCTGGGTTGGTCAAAACCCGTTGCTACTGCACGGCACAATTCGTGACAACGTCACTCTAGGTAAGCACGATATCACTGACCAAGTTGTCGAGAACGCACTTGAGCAGTCTTTTGCTAACGAATTCGTAAATGAGCACGGCTTGGATTACATGATTTCTGATCGCTCTGGCGGTCTGTCTGTGGGTCAATCTCAGCGTTTGGCTCTGGCTCGCGCAATGATCCAAGACGGTCAGTTCTGGTTGCTCGATGAACCCACTGCCAGCCTAGATACTCGTAGCGAACAGTTGGTAATGAAAGGCATCAATAGCAACATCGAAAGCCGCACTGCCCTACTTGTGACGCACCAACTCGCTCCGCTTCAATCGGTCGATAACATTCTGGTTATGCGCGATGGTGGTCTTGTTGAACAAGGTCATTACTCTCAGCTTTCGACTGCGGGTGGTTTATTCGAAGAGATGCTTAACGCGAACTTAGCTCAACAAGACAATAAGGGTAATTTAGATGCGTGATTTACTGCCTTACCTGAAACTCTATAAAAAGCATTGGTTTGGCCTATCGCTAGGCATGCTACTGGCTTTTGCTACTCTGTCGGCTTCTATTGGCTTGTTAACGCTATCGGGTTGGTTCATTTCAGCTTCTGCGGTTGCTGGCCTTACGATTGCGCGTGAAACCTTCAACTACATGCTGCCGGGTGGTGGTGTACGTGGTTTGGCAATGAGCCGTACTGCGGGTCGTTGGGGTGAACGTGTTGTGAGCCACAATGCGACATTCAAGCTACTGACTGATCTGCGTATCTTCTTCTTCAAGAAGCTGGCTCCGTTGATCCCAGGCCGTATTTCGAACCTTCGTGATGCTGACCTTCTCAACCGTTTGGTTGCTGATGTCGATGCAATGGACCACGTTTACTTGCGCTTAGTAAGCCCAGTGACGGTTGGTGTGTTCGGGATCTTCTTCCTTACTATTTTCTTGATGTGGTTCGATAGCTCACTAGGTTTGATCTTGGGTTCTATCCTTCTGATCATGCTGTTGGTTTGGCCAATCTTGTTTTACAAGCTAGGTAAACGTAACGGCGGTGAACTGACACAGAACAAAGCTGATCTTCGTGTGACTACGTTAGATTGGATTGAAGGCTACAGCGAACTGACTCTGTTTGGTGCGGAAGAACGTTACCGTAATGCGATTCTAGAGACACAACAGAAGCTGATGGCGAATCAGTTTGTGAATGCCAACCTAACCGGTATGGCGTCAGCAGCACTGATGCTGTTCAACGGTTTGACACTTGTTCTTATGCTTTGGCTTGCGGCTGACGGTGTGGGTGGTAATGCACCAGACCCGTTCATCGCGCTAATGGCATTCGCAACCATGGCAAGCTTCGAGCTATTAATGCCAATTGCAGGTGCGTTCCAGCATTTAGGTCAAACTCTGTCTTCAGCACGTCGCTTGAACGAAGTTATTTTGTCGGAGCCTGAAGTTCAGTTTGCTGAAGAGAAACTCGACATCAACAAGCCGCTTGATATTACGTTCTCAAACGTGACGTTCAACTACCCTGACTCTGAGCGCAGTGTTCTGAACGCTGTTGACCTAACGATCCCTGCCACGCACAAGGTTGCGATTGTTGGTCAAACGGGTTCTGGTAAATCGACACTGATTCAGCTTCTGACTCGCTACTGGGATCCTAAAAAGGGTTACATCTCAATCTCGGGCATTGAACTGACTCAGTGGAACGAATCACAGCTTCGTGAATCAATCAGTGTGGTAAGCCAACGTGTCGACATTCTAAATGGTACTTTGCGTGACAACTTGTTGATTGCAAGACCAGAAGCGACCGATGATCACTTAGCGAATATCCTAAAAGATGTTGGTCTAGAAAAGCTGCTGGAGAATAACGCGCTTGATAGCTGGTTGGGTGACGGTGGTCGTCAACTGTCTGGTGGTGAGAAGCGCCGTATTGGTATTGCACGTGCAATCCTTCATGATGCCCCTATCCTGCTTCTTGATGAGCCAACAGAAGGCTTAGATAAGCAAACAGAGCAAAGCATCATGACGCTGTTCGAGAAGCACTTCGAAGGCAAGACGGTTATCTTCATTACACACCGTTTGATTGGTCTGGAATCGATGGATTCTATCGTTCTGATTGAACAAGGCGAGATTGTTGAAAACGGCTCTCACGAGAAGCTGTTAAACGAAGAAGGACGTTATTTCCAACTTCGTCAGGCAATCTAGCTTCCCCTTAAGCTATAAAGAAAACTATTCAAGGCCCGAGTTTATGCTCGGGCTTTTTGTTGTCTGCGATTCTAGTCTCGAGCAACCATTCCCCCCTAAACGGTTGTTCATGCGCTGATTAGTTTTACCCTTTCCTACAAAAACTTACCATTTACAAAGCAACGAGTTGCACACAATTCAAGTCGTAGCACATTACTATGATCATCTTTCTAGGATAATACGTATCAATCAACCTCATGGAATAACCTCCCCCTAAAATAATGGAGAACAGTGTATGTCTTTACGATTAATCGCAACAACGATAGCGCTTGTAGGTGCTAGCTTTACCGCTCAAGCGAGCTCGGAATGTGAAGTATCGATTGATGCTAGTGATCAAATGAAATTTTCAACTGACACATTAAGCGTTCCAGCGAGCTGTAAAGAAGTGAAGCTGACGCTAAACCATACTGGTTCTATGCCAGCCCAATCAATGGGTCACAACGTCGTTATAACAGACACTGCGTCGCTACAAGCAGTAGGCATCGATGGTATGTCGGCAGGTATCGACAATAACTACGTAAAACCTGACGACAGCCGCGTTTACGCCTTCACTCGTGTTATTGGTGGTGGCGAGTCAACCTCAATCACTTTCAGCACAGAGAAAATGACAGCCGGTGGCGACTACTCTTTCCTATGTTCATTCCCGGGCCACTGGGCAATCATGAAGGGCAAGTTTGAGTTTAAATAACTCGTTAGTCTAGATTGTACAGATACATCAAAGCCCCAACCTAAGTCGGGGCTTTGTTATATTGGCTTCGCTTACAGCTTGAAGCGGCTGATTTCGCTTTCTAGCTCGTGAGACAGTTCAGAAAGCTGCGCAGCTTGCTCTGCAGCTTGGTGTGCTTCGTCTGCTAGCTCGTTAGATACGTCACGGATTCCTTCAGTGTTACGAGTAATCTCAGACGTTACTGACGCTTGCTCTTCTGCAGCAGAAGCAATCTGTGTTGCCATGTCACTGATGCGTTCAACAGCAGCATGGATTTGCGTTAGGCTTGCAGCCGCTGAGTTCGCGTCATCAACACTGGTTTCAGCAAGTGTACGGCTATCGTTCATGATGTTAACCGCTTTGCCTGTTGTACCTTGCAGCAACTCAATCGTTTGTTGAATTTCTTGCGTTGAACCGTGTGTACGTTGGCTCAGAACTCGAACTTCATCCGCTACTACTGCGAAACCACGACCTTGCTCACCGGCACGTGCTGCTTCAATAGCGGCGTTAAGTGCAAGTAGGTTCGTTTGTTCTGCAATACCTTGAATGTTAGACAAGATAGCGTTGATGCTGTTGCCGTGCTCTTCAAGCTCGAGAATCACGTTAGTTGCGATTTGAACTTCTTGAGCAAGGTTTTGGATAGAGCTTTGAGTCTGTGTTACTTGACCAGTACCGTGCTCACACGCGCCAACCGCTTCAGATGAGTTCTGTGCAGTGTGGTCTGCGTTACCTGCGATCTCTTGTGTTGCTGCAGCCATTTCGTTAACGGCTGTTGCTACCATGTTGATCTCGTCTTGTTGCATTTGGATACGAGCACTACGTTCTTCAGCTTGAGAAGCCGTTTGACGTGCTTGGTTGCCTAGCGCAGCAGATACTTCGCTTAGCTTGATCACCATGGTGTGCATGTTACCCACAAAGCGGTTGAAGTTTGCTGCAAGCTGACCAATTTCGTCGTCGCTCTTAGGCTCAAGGCGTTGAGTAAGATCGCCCTCACCTGAAGCAATTTCTTCAAGTGCTGCTGAAACGCGGTTTAGGTCGCGGAATAGGAAGCTTACTAACCAAGACACAAGTACGATTACGATGAGCGTAATAATGACAGCAGTGATGATCAGCTGAGTAAGTAGCGTTGAGTGGTTCGCTTCTTCTGTTGCTTTGTCCATCTGAACCGCGAAGATCCAGTTAGTGTTAGGCACCTTCGTGAAGTAAAGCAGCTTGTCTGCGCCGCGCTCTTTGATGATCTCGATGCTACCCGTACGCACTGCGTTTTCGATGATAGGCATAGAGATATCGTTTGAAAGTTGGCTTACCGGCTTCAAGCTTAGTGCTGAATCTGGGTGTGCTAGGAATGTGCCGTCAGAGGCATCAATTAGCATTGCGTAAGCGTTGTCACCAACATCAAGGCTGATTACATCGTTAACCAACTGGTCGATCAGTACGTCTGCACCAACAACACCAACAAGTTGGCCGTTGTGGCGAACAGGTTCTGCGATCGTTACTAGAAGTGCTTTGGTGATTGCATCTTGGTAAGCCGTAGTAATGATTTGCTTACCTGCAGCGTTTGCTTCTTGGTACCAAGGACGTTGACGAGGATCGTAATCTGCACGATTACGTTCAGGATGTGAACGGTACATTCCACCTTCTGGAGTACCTAAAAAGATATCGTCAAAGCCACCCGCTACACGAGCTTGTCTAAGGAAAGGAACAACATCATCCTCTCGTGAAAAGTCATTAAATGCTGATGCGATATCAGTACGGATATCAATCCAGTTTTTAATACCTTCAGATGCTGCTTCAGATACGCTTTCAGCTCGTAGGTATACGCCATTACGAGTCTGTTCAAATAATTGGTTTGCTGACAACCAAGTCAACGCTGTAGCCATAACGACAACAGCAGATAGGCTAGCGCCTATCAACTTCTGCTTTAGTGTTAGTTTCATGTCAAAGTTTCACGAGTGGTGGGAAATCTCGCGCATACTACCCAATATCAGTATTAAATTCGAGCAATTTTATAATTTAATATCGGAATATAATTTTAAGCAAACCATAAGCTTACCTAATGTCAATTCCTTGGCTTGTCGCCAAATTTAAGGCGGCATTATCTCTACGGTTATTAGTATTTTTATCGCACTTCACATGTTAAAAAGAGACAAGAAAACACGGTAAAGAAGAAACAAAAAAGGCAGAAGAGTTTCCTCTTCTGCCTTCATATTATTTACCACTCTACTGCGTATAAATTGCAGTAGATTTCAGCTTACAAAGCCTAGCGTTTTTCTGTACGCATACCCATTAGCAAGCTCACACACATCAGTAATAGAATGATGGTGAATGGCAATGCTGTAGAGATTGCACCCGCTTGTAGAGCTTGTACTGCTTCAGTACCACCAACCCACAATAGAGCCACAGCAATCGCACCTTCTAGGAACGCCCAGAACACACGTTGAGGCACAGGCGTATCAACTTTACCACCCGCGGTGATGCTGTCGATTACTAGAGAGCCTGAGTCAGACGATGTAATGAAGAATACTAGAACCAATACAACCGCAATGATTGAAAGCAGAGTCCCGAACGGCAGTGCATCAAACATTTGGAACATTGCTAGTGATACATCTGTTAGGCCGTCTTGACCAAGAATACCAACGTTATTCACGATTTGGTCAATCGCCATGCCACCGAATACTGACATCCAAATGATAGTCACTGTAGTCGGTACAATCAGTACTGCTGTGATGAACTCACGAACCGTACGACCTTTAGAAACACGTGCGATAAACATACCTACGAATGGAGACCATGAGATCCACCAAGCCCAGTAGAATACAGTCCAACCGTGCATCCACGTTTCATCTTCACGACCGTGAGGGTTACTCAACGGAATGATGTTTTCAATGTATGCCATCAATGTCGTTGGGATAGAACCTAAAGTCACCGCGTAGCCGATTAGAGCCACTAAGATAAGCAGTAGGAAAGCCACCAACATGTTGATGTTACTGATAACTTTAACGCCACCATCAATACCACGAAGTACTGATACTACCGCCAATAAAGTCACCGCTGTAATCACAATAACTTGCAGACCTAGGCCCGCTTCAATGCCGAATACATGCTGAATACCACTTGCCGCTTGTTGTGCACCAAGACCTAACGATGTCGCCAGACCAAATAGCGTTGCAAGTACAGCAAGAATATCAACAATGTGACCTGCCCAGCCCCAAGCTCTATCACCTAAAATTGGGTAAAAGATAGAACGGATAGAAAGAGGCAATCCCTTGTTGTAAGAGAAAAACGCAAGTGACAGTGCTACTACGCCATAAATCGCCCAAGGGTGTAGACCCCAGTGATACATGGTTGCGCCCAATGCCAGTTTTGCAGCTTCTGGTGTGTTTGGTTCAACACCTAACGGAGTTTCAAACCAACCCGTGAAGTAAGCCGCTGGCTCTGCCACACTCCAGAACATCAAGCCGATACCCATACCTGCGGCAAACAGCATCGATAGCCAAGAGAAGAATGAGTAATCTGCCGTCGCATCAACACCACCAAGGCGGATTTTGCCGTACGGAGAAACAATCAAACCTAAGCAGAAAATTACGAAAATATTACCCGACCAGATGAAAAGCCAATCAAACGAATTGATAATCTGGCCTTTAACGCCATCTAGCGCAGCCTTTGCTGAAGCGGTATCTGTAATAAGAACACCGATCAGGAACAAAGCGATAAGTCCCGCACTAATACCAAATACTGGGTTATGAACATCAAAACCCCATTTTTGGACGTTATCTTGACCGACAGTGTAATCCGTACTGTCGATACTGTATTTATCTATACCTTTAGTCATTATCCCTCTCTACGGAATTCTATTAGGGTCTATTGACCTCGTATTCCTTACTTACCTGCGACTTAATTACAAACTCGAACCTACGATCCAAGTAGTACAAGCTGTTGTCACAATAATTCAAATACTTGGATGTCTGAAGTTTAGCAGGTTAACTTGTTGTTTTCAGTAAACTAGAATCGGCTCGATGGAATTTCAAACAATATTCACGTAATTACTCAAGTTTATGACGAAAAAAAGGTCGACCCTGTCGACCTTTTTATCAAAAATACTTTTAACTCAAAGCATTTTGGTGCTTAACCAATTGATTTTCAGTTCGTAAACCTAGCAATAAGCTTAGGCACATAAGCAATAATATGAAGGCAAATGGTAGCGCCATCGATACCGTTCCAGCTTGCAGTGCTTGAATAGATTCCGTACCACCAACCCATAGTAGAACCGCTGCAATCGCGCCGCCCATCAACGCCCAAAATACACGTTGTGGAACCGGTGCATCCACTTTACCGCCAGAGGTAATGCTATCGATAACCAATGAGCCTGAATCAGAAGAGGTGATAAAGAACACCATAATCAAACCAATCGATACCACTGAAAGCACAGAGCTCATTGGCAGAGCATCGTAAGTATGGAAAAGAGAAAGTGTAATATCTTGCAGACCATTCACACCAATCTCGCCCACCTTGTTCGCCACTTGATCAATCGCGATGCCACCGAAAATAGCCATCCAGATGATGATTACTGTCGTTGGGATGAACAATACAGCAACGATGAATTCACGAATCGTTCGACCTTTAGAGATACGAGCGATGAACATGCCTACGAATGGTGACCAAGACATCCACCATGCCCAGTAGAATACCGTCCAACCTTGCATCCACGTTTCGTCATCACGACCGTGAGGATTGCTTAAGGGAATGAAGTTTTCAATGTAGCCCATTAGCGCGGTTGGGATTGCTTTAATACCCGCCATGCCACCAGCGATGGTAACGAAGATAAGTAAGCCCAAAGCAACCAGCATGTTCACATTACTCAGAAGCTTTACACCACCGTTGATGCCACGAACCACGGACATTGTCGCTAAGAAAGTAACCACAGCGATAACAATCAGCTGCATGCCAATACCGCCATCGGTACCAAATACATGGTTAATACCACTTGTTGCTTGTTGAGCACCTAAGCCCAATGAAGTTGCAAGGCCAAATAGCGTTGCAAGCACAGCGACGATATCAACAATATGACCAAACCAACCCCAAGTTCTATCACCCAAGATAGGGTAGAAAATAGAGCGGATTGATAGAGGTAAACCTTTATTGAAGGTGAAGAAGGCAAGCGCTAGAGCAACAACCGCGTAAATCGCCCAACCGTGCAGACCCCAGTTGTAGATGGTTGCACCAAGAGCCAACTTCGCCGCTTCAGGAGAGTAAGCTTCAACACCTAGTGGTGTTTCATACCAGCCAGTGAAATAAGCTACTGGCTCAGCAACACCCCAGAACATTAAGCCAATACCCATTCCTGCGGCGAATAACATCGACATCCAAGATAGGTTTGAGTGCTCTGCTTTGGCATCATTGCCACCAATACGTATCTTGCCATACGGGGAGACAATGAGGGCAAAACAGAAAATTACGAAGATGTTTGCTGCCCACATGAAGAAACCATCGAAGTTACCAATGACTTTCCATTTGATTCCATCAAGCGCCGCTTTTGCGGTTTCAGGGTCTGCGACTAGAAGTGCCAACAGGAAGATAATGATCGCCCCTGCACTGATTCCAAATACTGGGTTATGAACATCAAAACCCCATTTCTGAACGTTATCTTGTCCTACTGTATAATCGGTATTTTCAATACTATACCTATCTTTTACAGGCTCCATGCTTCCTCTCTAATTTGCAGCGCACAGTTTGCAACATTGCATTCGGCGCTTAAATTTCGAAAAGAAGAATATCAACCTGTCGCAAAAATACTAAAAAAACCTCCATAAAGGAGGCGTAAATTACACATTTAGTAATTAAATTACACATTTAACGTTATTTAGCGTAAGATCAGTCCACAAGCCCGGAGCTGACCGCATATTTAGCAAGCTCTGCCGTAGAGTGAATATCGAGCTTATGCTTAATATTTTGCCTATGGGTTTCTACCGTTCGATAGCTGATATTCAGCGCCTTTGCGACCTCTTTACTGCTCTCCCCTTTTGCGACTAATTTCAGCACAGCCTCTTCACGTCTGCTCAATGGATTCTTGACAGATGGCGTGGGAGTAATCGGCTGAGTAAACAAATTCTGCGTGACTTTTTCACAGAAATAGGTCGATCCTTGATTGACCGTTTTGATTGCCTGTACCATTTTTTCAGCCGAAATCTCTTTCAACATGTAACCGACAGCACCCGACTGCATCACCTTCATGATGTATTCACGGTTGTTATGCATGGTCAGCATCAGGACCTTGGCTTCTGGGTCTTCTTCTTTAATCAGATGGGTGGCATCAATGCCATTCATGATAGGCATGCTGATATCCATCAACACCACATCAGGGCGCAGAGACTTAACGACCTCTACCGCTTCTAGTCCATTGCTGGCCGTACCTATCACGCTAATATCTGGCTCGAGTTCCAATCTCGCCATAAAGCCATCCAGTACCACTTGGTGATCATCAGCAATCACAACTCGAATAACTTCACTCATTCATTAATCCCTCTAGTGTCAGTAACACTGTAATTTCCGTTCCGAGGCCAATCTCACTCATCAATTCAAAGTCACCACCGATGAACTCCACTCGCTCTCTCATGTTACGCAGCCCGATCCCTCGTTTTTCCATCGCTTTATAGGTGTTGAAACCGACACCGTTATCTTGAATCAGTAGTTGCAACACATTACCAATTTGCTGAGCGATAACCGTTACTTTGGTCGCTTGTGCATGTTTTTCTATATTATTCAGCGACTCTTGCACGACTCGATATAGGGTCGTCGCCGCCTCTGATTTTAACTTACCAGGTTGAGTAGCAAACATGGTCTCGACTTCTATGCCCGAGTGCGCCTGAAAATCTAACAGTAATGAAGACAATGCCGCTTCTAAGCCTATGTCATCCAATGAACTTGGACGAAGTTGATGCGAGATGTGCCTCACTTCTTCGATCGCTCGCATCAGTGAATGCTGCGACTTATTCAAATGTGCTTTAAGGTCTTCATTTTGTAGCTTATTACCGAGCAGTTCCAAATGGCAACGACTCGACACTAATAATTGGTTAATACCATCATGCAACTCACGCGCTAGATGCTTCTTCTCGTCTTCTTGGAACATCACCGTCTTATGCGCCAGCTCCTTTAAGTTGTTATCAGCAATCCGATGTTCATGCATGTTAATAGCCAAGGTCAGCACGATGATGACCGCGACCGTTACGCTCAAAATCACCACAATCGAAAAGAACGTGGTTTCAATATTCTTATTTATCGCAGCCTGCATCGAAGCCACTTCTTGGTGTACGTCTTCAATATACAAGCCGGTGCCAATCATCCAGTCCCAACGCTCTAACCAAGCGGCGTAGCTCAGCTTTGACACCACCTCACCCGTCGACGGTTTTTGCCACAAATACTGGTGGAATCCTCCTCCGGTTTGCGCCTCTCTTAGCAGAGCTTCTATCAGAAAGTCGCCATCTTCATCTTGCAATTGAAGCAGATTTTTTCCAATCAATTCCGGCTGTATTGGATGAACCAAATTGGTTCCGTGGCGATCATATGCGAAGAAATAACCATCAGAGCCATATCTAAGTTTAGACAATATGGTTCGAACTTCTTTTTTGGCTTGTGCTTCTTTGATATCGGGGTCGTTGTAGATATGTTCAATGGCGTCGAATGCGAGGTCGACCGTGTCTTTGAGGGCGTTTTCACGCGACTTGATTAAGCTGTCTCTAAAGATCTCGACTTCTTTAGCGCCTAACGTCTTAGTCTGGTGCAGCGAGATCCAACTAATACTCGCCGTTACCAGCAGCAACGGGAGCAACGTCAGCAAAATCAGCTTGGCTTTTAGAGGCATTCCTTTCCCTCACAAAAAACGGCTTACTGAACATCAATAAGCCGTTTTACTTTAGCAATTTATAGATAGCCGTCGAAACATATCATTCACATTCTTGGCTTCACTCACATTCCATAGAAAGATGGGAAAGCGAGAAGTGATCCAAGTACGAGGATTTGAATCAGAATGAACGGCATCACACCTCGGTAGATGTCCTTAGTCGTCACGCCTTTCGGTGCTACGCCTTTTAAATAGAACAAACTAAAACCAAATGGCGGCGTTAAGAAGGAAGTTTGTAGGTTCATCGCAATAAGGATAGCGAACCATGTCATGTTGATGCCCATCAGTTCAGCAACTGGCGCAATGATCGGCACGATGATGAAACAGATCTCTACGAAGTCGATGAAGAAACCCAGAATCAGAATCACAAGCATGGTAATGATCAGGAAGCCCCATTTTTCACCTGGCAGTTGTAGCATCCACTCTTCAACCAGATAGTCGCCACCAGTGTAGGTAAACGCCATTGAGAATGCCGTTGCACCCAACAAGATAGCAAATACCATCGCCGTTACTTTCACCGTCTCTTTCGACGCCTCGTACACCATCGACCAACTAAATTGACCGTAAAGCAGTGCAAGTATCATCGCACCCGCGCCACCTAATGCGGCTGACTCTGTTGGCGTAGCAACACCTGCGAAGATAGAGCCCAGTACAACAATGATTAACGCTAGAGGCGGAAGAATCGCTTTCAGTGCATTAAACACTTCCTGCTTACGGCTGATGGAGTCATCACGTTCAATAGGTTGAGCCGCTTCAGGGTGTAGCTTTGCGTATATCAAGATATAAACGATGTACGCGCCGACCAGCATCACGCCCGGCCAAATCGCCGCTTGGAACAAGTCGCCTACTGGAACACCTAGAACATCACCCAATAGAATCAATACGATGGAGGGTGGAATGATCTGCCCTAGCGTACCAGACGCACAAATAGTGCCGCAGGCTAAGCCTTTGTCGTAATTGTACTTGAGCATTACAGGTAGGGAGATAAGTCCCATAGCAACAACAGAAGCACCAACCACGCCAGTAGAAGCCGCAAGTAGTGAACCTACTAATACGGTTGAAATCGCGATACCACCACGAACGCCGCCAAACAGTCGCCCCATAGACTCAAGCAACTGCTCAGCAAGCTTGGTCTTTTGTAGAACGAGCCCCATAAAAACAAACAATGGAACGGCCATCAGAACCGTGTTTTCCATAATGGATTGAATTCGATATGGCATGAAGGCAAACATTTCAATGCCCTCAGCCCAAACACCAAAGATTAACGCGATACCACCAAAGGTAAACGCCACTGGGAAGCCAAGTAAAAGCGCAAACAAGGCTACGAAAAACATTACTATTCCAATCATGTTCAGCCTCTACTTGTTTTTTGTATGAATATTGTTTGCATGGATAAGATGCGGATTAAAAATCTTATTCAGTGAATGCAGGATCAAACCTACGCCACTGAATGCCATCAAAAAGAATGACAGCGGGATCATAGCTTTGATGATCCAGCGATACGGCAGGCCACCGGGATCGCCTGAGGTTTCACCCAGTTCATAACTCTCTTTGGCAACATCGATACCAAACCAAGCCACCAGCAGGCAAAACGGAAGTAGAAAGATAAGCGTGCCAAGCAGGTCAATAATCGCTTGTGCTTTAAAGCTCAGTTGCTCATAGAACACGTCAACTCGAACATGGCCACCAGCCTTGATGGCATAAGGAACACCGAGTAGGAAAACGGCGGAGAAAAGGTGCCATTCCATCTCTTGGAAGGCGATAGAGACATCGTTGAAGGCATATCTCATGACAACGTCATACACGACGTTGGCGATAAGTAAAATAAACAACATACTGGAAAGCCATCCCAGTGCGTCACCGATACGATTAAACAGGCGTTCAATATAAATTAGACTTCGCATTCCCGACTCCATGGAATTTGAAAAGACATCTTGCAGTACAGCTAACCCAACTAAAAACGATTCAGTTTATAGCTAGCAATAGGCACGACGTAGAAAGGGTTCTTGAGCGTAATACAGGATTTATCCTGCTTAGTTATTATGTTTTAAATGAACCCTCGGCTTATTCACTCTCAAATATTCAATAAGAAAAGCTTCGGGTTCATTTAGATTCAGTTCAACAACTGTCGATTATTTCGCTTGGCTATTTAGGTAAGCTCTGTGGGAAATATCCGTCCATGAACGTACTTGCTCTAGGTAGCTTGCTTGTGAAGCTTGAATCTCTTTTGCTAGCTCATCTTTCTCAGCATGTGCAGCCAGTAGGCGATCGTTCGCTTCTTTCAGAGCAGACATAACCTCTGGTGGGAAATCTTTCACTTGTACATCTGGGTATTCTGTCTTCATTGAAACCCAGTTCTTACCACTTTCGTGCGTTGCTTGTGTGTACATGTCGTAAGCCGCAGTACGCATTGCAACACGTAAGATTTCTTGTAGGTCTTCAGGCAGCTTGTTCCATGTACGCTTGTTCACTAGGAATTGAAGCTCTGAACCCGGCTCGTGCCAACCTGTGTAGTAGTAAGGCGCGATTTTGTGGAAGCCCATTCGTAAATCCAGCGATGGACCTACCCACTCTAGTGCATCAATCGTGCGACGCTCTAGAGACGTGTAAAGTTCACCTGGGGCAATGTTCGTCGGTTTAGCACCTAGCTCAGCAAGAATCTCGCCTGCAAAGCCCGGGATTCGCATTTTCAGACCTTGTAGATCTTCAACGCTGTTGATCTCTTTTTGAAACCACCCCCCCATCTGGATATCCGTGTTACCACCAGGGAAAGACATCAAGTTATGTGGAGAGTAAACCTGCTCCATTAACTCCATACCACCACCGTGATAGAACCACGCGTATTGTTCTGCTGGCGTCATACCGAAAGGCATAGAAGTGAAGTAAAGAGTGTTTGGAACTTTACCTTTCCAGTAGTAAGAGCCTGAGTGACCCATGTCGTATTGACCAGACTTAACCATGTCAAAAACGCCAAGAGGTGCTTTGTGTTTGTTTGCTGAATCGATTCTGATTTGCAGTCGACCATTCGACATCTTCTCAGCCATCGCCGCCATGTTTTTGGTTGCATCACCGAAAACTGGGAAGTTTGGTCCCCAAGTTTCCGCAAGTTTTAAACGGTAAACCTTATCAGCGGCTGTAGCACCAGTAGCGACCAAAGCTAAACAAGCCGCAGCAGTTACTGCAACGTTTTTAAAAACTCGTGTGAGGGAGTTAGAAATGAGACTCATGTTCACGTCCTTTGTTGGGTTAACACTCTTTCTATGAGCATTTTTTATGATTCAACATAAGAGTGCACCGTGATGAGGCAACAAGATATCAGGGAGAGCACGCACGCATGGCGTTAACAAAGTTACGTATTAGACCAAAGGATTAAGTAGAACTACGTAGGAGATGATTGAATAGTGTCGATTTCAAAGGAGTTTGGATATTCACCAAGGCAATGCGTATTGATAAATACCTAAGTATTAATAATTAAATACTCTTAACAATTGATTGCCATTTCGTGATGAAGCTCTATTCATTGCTGTATTTTAGGGAAAAAAATCAAGGCTTTGCTCTCTTGATCTACCTAGCTAACGCCCTAATTTAGTGCTTGCTGATTCGAAGCTCTGACACGAGACAACACTAATCAGTTAAGCCGTATATCGAATTGGAATTGAGATTATAGAGCCTAGGTTTAGGCTTGGATTTGGGCTCGGACTTGGCATAATGTGCCAGATACAAAAAAGCCTCGAAAATCGAGGCTTAAAAACTTAACGAAGCGAATGTAATCCCACAGGATTAGATAGCTTTGTAGATAACCTTGTTACCTGCTAGCTGCTCTTTCGCTACTAGGTTTTCTTCAAGAAGTTTTTTCAATGCGCCTGTTGCCCATGAAGCTGCTTTCGCGTCTTCTTGACCAGCTTCTAGGCCGATACCTTTAGGGTTAATGCCTTCAGCATTGCTAACAACGATGTCTAGAACTTGTTGTTGCTTAGGAGTCAGTGCTACTGCAACTTCTTTAGTTGCTGCTACTGCTTTCTCTACCGCTGGTTTTGCTGCTACAGTTTTTTCTGCTACAACTTTCTCTGCGACAGGCTTCGCTTTTTTCGGCGTTGCCACTGCTTTAACTACAGCCGCTTTAGTGCGTTTCTGCAGTTTAGCCTGCACCTTACGCTTATGAGCAAGTCTCATTGAATATTTCTCCAGTTCACTGCTCTTTTCGCAGTGGTGAAAATTTGAAGCGCGATTTATACCAAAAAACAGGAGCTATTTGTAGAGTGAAGCGTCGAAAGTCGACGAAAAATACCGATATTGTCTACTAGCGTCTATTATTTAAACATCGACTTATCAATTCAGGGTCATATACACTGGTTATCCATCCAGACAAAAATATGAAAACTTGGTGTTACCTATGGACACTCGTCACCTTAGTAATTTCTCTTTGCCTTCATTCACTCGCTCGTACCGTATCCTCGCCATTATTTTAGGCTTCATTTGCTTGATCGTTTCGCTCTACAGTGACAATCCAAAGTTACTGATCGTGGGTGCTTTTTGCAGTATTGCGCTTCTGGGAACTGGCTACTATTTGATGCTGCGCAGCCGAGTGATGTTCACACTTACCCCGACTCATTTTCAGCAGCACTTTTACAAAGGGGGTTGGGTTTTAAAATGGAGTAACATCCAAAAAATTGGTCTTTGCACTTATGAACAAGATGGTTGGCATCAACCTCTGCCCTGGGTCGGAATTAAAGTAAAAGATTACTCGCCCTACCTCGATTCGATTTGCCCTAAAATAACTTGTGAATTATTGCTCAGCCAACGAGCACTTTTGTACTTAGGAGCCAAACAAGCAGGCAAAGAGTCCAACTTTGAGGATATGGTTCTCGACTCATCGCATTACCATGCGCGTTGTACTGAAAGTGGCTGTGTCGAACTAAGCCAATACAAAGAGTCGCAGAATACCGACAACGTAAATTTCAACGATAACCAATCACAGGACAACCTTGATTCACCGAATGAGACAAACAGTCCAAACGCGGTGATTAAAAACTATTCTGGATTGCAGGCGATGCTTGCCAACAGAATGAAATATCAAAGGGGCTTCCACGGTTATGACATTTTCATATCAACCCATGATTTGAATATGAGTGGAGAAGAGTTTGTGGGGCTGGCTCGACGCTACTTGGCTGCCGCTGAACGTCTTTCTGATTAAGGTTTACCAGTAAGTTCACACACAATAAAAAAGCTTAGCTTTCAGGACAAAAGCTAAGCTTCATTTTCAATCAATCGACACAAATAATCGGTTGTAAAATCAAAGATTTAATTAGTACAGAGGCATTTCATCTGCGACGAACGGGTTTGATGCACGCTCGCGACCGAATGTCGATTCAGGACCATGGCCCGGAACGAATGTTACGTCACTGCCTAGTGGCCAAAGCTTAGTCTTGATTGAAGCGATAAGCGTATTGAAGTCACCTTGTGGGAAGTCAGTACGGCCAATTGCGCCGTTAAACAACACATCACCCACAAACGCTAAACGAGCTTGCTCACTGAACAGTACAACGTGACCTGGCGTGTGGCCCGGCGTGTGAATCACATCAATCACTTGATTACCAAAAGTGACTTTGTCGCCCTCTTCTAACCAAGTGTTTGGTTCAAAAGCTTTACACAGTGGGAAACCAAACATCTGACTTTGATTCTCTAGACCTTGTAGCCAGAAGTTGTCTGCCTTATGCGGGCCCACAATTTCAACCTTCAAGATCTCAGCAAGTGGTACCGTACCGCCAACATGATCTAAGTGACCGTGCGTCAGTACCAAGTTCACAACCTTAACACCGAGTTCTTCAATGATAGCCGCGAGTTGTTGAACATCACCGCCCGGATCGACAACGATGCCTTCCATGGTTTCATCACACCACACAATCGAGCAGTTCTGAGAAAAAGAGGTAACAGGTACAACTTGATACTTAAGAGACATATACAAACCTTAAAGAGCGAATCTGGTGAACAACTCGAATATCGCTATGTTATTGGCAACAAACCCAACAATAACAAACTAAACAGCAACAAACTGAGCAGCAATAAACCGAATTATTAGAACAAACTGAAATTTGGGCAAACTATGACATTGGATGTCTACTTTGACAAGTGCCTACCGTATCACTCAATAACTCAGCTTAGCTCTACCAGCTGCGAACTGGACCAGTATCAATGTGGATGAAGTTACTACGAGCGTAATAACCAACACCACCTGCTTGCAGACTTTTAGCTACGTCTCTCAGTTCCTTTAAATCAACACCATCGATACGAAAATCGATCGCTTTACCAAGCATGTGATAGCTCTTTTTAGCGACACCACTCGACTTAGAGCGCAACGCTTCGTTGGTTGCTGGAGAGCGGTAGCCAGAGATGATTTGAACTTCTTTTTGAATACCCAGTACATTTTGAATCTGAGTGATCTGATCAAACAGGTTCTTATCCATTGGATGAATCTCATTGCGGCGGAAGTCACGGCACAGTTTGCTAAGGCGTGCCATCTCGTCACCAACATAGTTAGTGCCATCGAAATAACAAGTCTCTAATCGTTCACCAGTGTGAAGATTGTTCATTCTAATCGTTCTTGGTTGATCCGGGTATGAAGCGAAAGCGATAGAAGGAGTAAGAGAGGCGACTACAGCAGTACCACCAGCGTAAGTCAGAAACTGACGGCGTGAAAATAAACTTTGAGACATACAGCAAAAAAACCAATTAGATCGAACGAAAAATGCACGATACATAATGGAATTTGCTGCGTCAACGTACAAAAACCGTGCAAAACGTTAGTATTTGTAACCTTTGCACGGTTAGTTATTGATACTCATTATAATTTTATCAATAGAAGCTTGGTTGTCATTTTTCAGTCAAGATCACCTTTCTTGACCATATTTCAATCAACCGCCCTCTTTATCATATTGGTAGATATCACCGCGGTATTGTATGCCGCCCTCTTCAAACAACACGGTTTGATAGATGATATGCACTGGAATCCGCTTCTTGAGGGGAACCTTAGTATTCGGAGCGAGGTCAGCATTTTGGTTCGGGACTTTCCTTACCTTAGTGGCAAACAATAACTCAGCCAGTTCTTCTGCGTGTTCAACACGTATGCAACCTGAGCTATAAGCACGGAAGTCGTCATTAAACAGGCCTTTACTTGGTGTATCGTGCAGGTAAATGGCTCGCTTATTAGGTGTGTTGAACTTATACAAACCTAATGCATTTCGCGAGCCAGCCTGCTGACGCATCCGATATGGAAACGAACTGAAGTTGATTGTCTGCCAATCGATCTCTGTGGTGTCGACCGTTTCCATTGAACGCCAACCGTCAATCACTTGGAAGTTGTTCGTTTCAAGGTAGCTTTCGTCCGCTTTTACTTTAGGCAGTATGTCTTTGACCATGATTTTCCATGGCACATTCCAAGTCGGGTTTAGAATGACAGAATCTAGGTTTATCTCTAAAAGCGGTGTTTTTCGCGATTTTCTTCCCACGACGACTTTAGACTCAAACACCTCTTCGCCATCTTCCCAGTACTTCATGTCAAAACTCGGCACGTTAACGACGATGAGAGAATCTCGGTCTCTTGGCCACAAACGAACACGTTCAGCATTCAGAGCCAATGAGGTTAATCGATCATCAAAGCCCATATTGATCCATTTGATCGTGTCTGGCCCGATGATCCCATCATCCGTAAGACCGTGCATGCGTTGGAAAGATTTAATCGCCTTTTGCAGATCTCGATCGAACTTGGGAAAATCGACCGCGATCATCGAGGTATCAACACCAACCAAAGCAATGCGCTCAACAAGAACCGTCTTGTCTGAAAGCTCGTCACCCAAGCGCTTCAAACCTTTCTGTCTATATCGTTCAATATTGAGTTCAGAGGCGGTTTCTAACACCGAATAGGTTGCTTTGAATTGGTCAAAATCCCCAACAGGCGGCGCGTAAGACAACACCATCTCCAATAAGTAATCATTGGCAACGCTGCTTTTTAAGCTCATCAGAATATGCGGAGAAGGCGCAGGTAATTTGGAATGCAACTTGCCCGAGAAGTACCAATCTTTACCGGCAAGCGGCGCATTTTCAACGTAGCTCAGGTAGTAGATAAAAGTATCGGTAAGTAATATGTCCAACTCTTGCCATTGAGCATGGGATTGATAGTGACGGATTTGCTTGAGTTGTCGCTCGAAGAGTGGTGCCATTTGCGCTTGTTCAAGAAGCGACAATTGGAACTCAAACGCTTTAACCAGCTCAGGAGAATCCCAAAGGATAGGCAGAGAAGTGTCTTGATAGATACTCTGTGTGAGCTCTGGATATATAAGCATGAAAGAGAGTTCTGATTCCGCCGGAATGAAACGGCTCTCGTCAGAACTCGCATAGCTCCATGCATGCACGGAAACTAACACCAATAATCCACAGAAGTATTTTGCTAACATGCTTAACTCCGTCACCAACAATTCCATAAGTATGGCAAAGAAACGGGAGTAAGCATGTTATTTTTTAAGGGATTTATGAATCAAATTGCACTCCAGTGATTATCCCACTGGACCGATGATTGCTGAGTTGATTTCTCATAAGGCTTGCGCTGGCTAACCACACTGCCCGCCCCAGAGCTTAATCGAAACTCACCATCAAACAGCACAGCACCAGAAGCGTCAGATAATGCAGACAGTTCTACTAATTCTTTGGTCTCTTTCGACCAAATACCGTAGCAATTGCCTCTTGGCGAAGTCGCAATAATCCAATCGTCTGACGCCGCAATACTGGCGATATAGTGATTGAACCTTGCCCATTGCTCAGGCTCTGCGTTCAGTGATTCAAACTGGCCGCCTTTAGTATGCATCGCCAATAGCGAAGGATACTCATCTGGTTCACCACGATATTGCTGGCCACAAAGTATCGTTTCAGCACCATCATGGGCTAAATGTCGAATGCTCAGCTTCTTATCCAACAATTCAACCTGATCAAGTAACACACCTTCAGGAGAAACATAACTCAAGCTCGGCAGCATCGAATCGAGGTTTTTCGGTGTTCTACCATCAGTATGAACGCCACCAACGCCGATCGCGAGATTACCATCCGGCATGATGATCACTTCATGTGGGCCGATACCGAAACCAGTGAACTCTTCGACCTTACGATAGCCTTGCGCGACATCGTAAACGCCAATCACGCCTTGGCTGGTGTCCGTTTTCCCTTCGGTGGCATACAGTAACTTGCCATCTAATGAGTAAACCCCATGACCATAGAAGTGGCGGTTGTTACCTTTGACGACCATTTTGATCTGCTGACCGTTTTTATAGTCAAACACCATAAAATAGTCACCAGGACGACGAGCAAAAACCACCGCATGCGATGAGGTTGGGCAAATCGCGACGCCATGACCACGATCTGGGATCGGCAGTTGACTCAATGGCATTCCATATTCGTCAGCCACAACCGCTGAATATTGACCTCGCCCATTCAGCGCACAACCGATTAATTGAGGCTCACTAGATGAGCTCACAGCACCAGAGCGGCTAGCACATCCGAACGGCAGCACAGGCACAGCAGCACACCCAAGTGCTGCTTTCAGTAAGGTTCTTCGTGTAGTATCAGTCACCATCGGTAGCATTAAATCCTATTACCACGCCAAGCTCTATCGCCACTTCTTCATGAATCAGGTACTTCAAACGTTCTAGTTTGTTGTATTGAGTCAGCACCTCGCGGTAGCCCTCTTTGCTCTGCAATAACTCAAACAAGCTTGAGTCTGTAGGCCAAGTATCTAGCGTCAATGTGAACTGGTCAGCAACGCTATCAGCTAGGTCGTTTAAGCCCTTCTCTCTCAACAAGCCGTCTAGGCCATTGCCACCGGCAAGGTACAAATTCTGAAGTGCTGCTACATTGGCTTTTAGTTGAGTCATCGAGGTTTGTGCACGCCATGATTCTGAGAAGTAAGGACGCGGATGACCAATTTTCGCCATCGGGCGACTCAGCTTTTTCATGCTGTAATCAAGTTGGTTGGTCAATAAAGCGATGTATTCAGACTCCCAACGAGTCTCGTCTAGCGCTAACCAAGGGTTAACCTGCCATGCCTCAGCAATAGAGGCCGATTTCATTGCCAAGTTTTGTGCGATCGCTTGTGAAGATAGACAACCAGACGCTTTGTCTTGCAGTAATGGAGATTGCTCGTCGTACAGAGACCACTCCAACGCACCTAGCCCTTGAACCGTCACACTCTGCTGCGCGATTTCGTCTTGAGTCCAAGCTTTGTTCTGCTGAGTTAACTGACGCATCTTAAGACCCGTCGTGTTCTTTTTGTCTGGCCAGAATTGAACATTCCAGCTCTCTTCAAGCGCTGCTGTTGGACCTCTTTCTTGGCCTTGTAGTGCCATCCAGCTGTTCATTGTGATCTGCCATTGATCTTTCAAAGCGTCTAACTCAACGTTATCCGTTTCACAGTAACCTTGCATCAGAGCTTCTAATTCGCTCGATTGCTTCGCGAATAGCACCGCTGAATCAAACTCTTGTTGATAGACACTGCGACTGATGTGGTCGGTCGTGTCTGCTTGATAAGACACACCGTTAACCTCAGATGAAGCCGTTTGCTCACCCGATGACTGGCAGCCTGCCATGATTAATACCGACAAGGGCATTAACAAAAATTTATGTGCCATGCTGTTACCTTACTTCCTAGTTTTTCTTTTAATTATATGAGTTCAATAAATATGAAACGACCGCTGGCCTCGTATTGCTACAAGTTCAGCGGTGCTAAGTGGTTTAATAGCGGCTTTCTTAAGTCATTAGCCGTTAACTAAACTGAATTCAACTCAGCTTATAACGAGTTTAAAAACGCCAATAGTGCTTCACGCTCGCTGCTACTAAGATCTAAAACGTTTTGTTTCGCCATTTCTGCTTCACCGCCATGCCAAAGCACAGCTTCCATAACATTTCTCGCACGACCGTCATGAAGTAAGAAGGTGTGACCATTCACTTCTTTGGTATAGCCTAATCCCCACAATGGCGTGGTGCGCCACTCTTGACCGTTTGCTAGATACTCTGGGCGATTGTCGGCTAAGCCTTCTCCCATATCGTGCAGTAACATATCGGTATATGGGCTGATTAGCTGTTTAGACAACGCAGGTAAGCCTTCACGTTCTGCTGTGCGAATTTCAGCTTGGTGACAGCTTTGACAACCAATCTCTTTGAACAGATTTTTACCTTGAACAACCGCTGGGTTATCGACATTACGACGAACAGGTACCGCGAGATGCTGCGAATAGAACTCAACAAAATCTAAGATGTTGTCACTGACTTCTGGCTCGCCACCATTTGGAAAATCATCACAGGTTGATTGCGCTGATGTGCAGTTTTCATTCGGAAATAAGCTGCTTGTCAGGCCTAAGTCACCGTTAAATGCCGCCGCGTTTTGCTGCATTAAGTTTGGCTGCCCGGCTTTCCAACCGAAACGACCTAGCGCCATTTCATTGGTTTGAACATCAAGAACATAGTTGGCTTTACCTGAAATACCTTGTTTGTCTGCCAATTGCTGCTCTGCAAATCCAAGAATCGTTTCTTGTGGGATACTTTCAAGCAAACCAAGACCAATCATTGGCGGCGCCACTCGAGCTGAAAACTCGGTCTTAGGATGCATCTCGCCGAAAGCAAGTTCAGTAATATTTAAAGTGGGTTTACGCAGAGTAACGACGGTGCCGTCTTTGAATTCAACAGGAACATCCGTGTAGCTAATGTTCACTTTGCCCTCTGGTTTTACACCTTGAAGCGCAAAATCTTGTAGCTGACCGCCGTACGTCGGCTCTGGAATTCCACCATCTCGAATGAAGGCTTGTCGCTGCTCAGGCGTTTCAGCCGGAATGCTTAAACGAACCAACATGGATACTGCGTTCTCATCTCCTTCTTCTGGCGCGTGACCACGACCATCTTTGATGTGGCAGTTTTGACAGCCGTTAGTATTAAATAGTGGTCCTAACCCATCACGAGCATCGGTTGATGACGGTGCAGGAACCCAAGGGTTTCTAAAGAAGCTATTACCTACGCTGAAATCCAAGCGCTTACTCATTGGTAGATTGGCTGCGGGAAGGGAAAAAGCGTTCGCTCCTTCTTTCTTCACGGTCGTTTTGCCGCCAGAGTAGGTTTCATGAGCGTGTAATGGAGATACGAAAAACAGTGCGGTTAATAGTGAGGCTGAGAGATACGACTTCATACATTGCCTTGCTGTGTTTTTGATTTTAGTTTTTATGTGGGTGTGGCTTTCTTGAGGATCAAACAATTAAGGGCTCAATCAGAGCCCTTACATTTGTGTCGGCTCGGGTTCTTAGAACTCGTGATCCGCTGTGTCTGGGTTTAGGCTATCAATGCCAATCACACCCGCAGCACGCTCAATAGCCGCTGTTTGAGACACTAGCGCAACAATTGTTTTGTTTACTAGTGCATTACCCGCAGCGTTGTCAGCAGCGATTAGCTGATCGAAGTGCTGGTTGTTTTTCTCTGCAGACGTTACTAATTCGCCTACTTGTGCACGTGCTAGGTCAAACTGCTTTTGAATCTCTTTCGCAGCTTGCTCATCTTTTTGCTCTACTAGGTCGAACAAGCTTGGGCCGGAAAGCAGAGTACCGTCTTCACGCTTGTATAGACCCGTGTAAACGTTGTAGATGCCTTGCTCGTTGTAGTAGTGAGAGTTGTGCGTGTTATCAGAGAAACAATCGTGCTCGTCTTCAGTAGAGTTTGCTTCTAGTGCAACCTTCATACGCTCACCCGCTAGCTCACCTAGAGACAGTGAACCCATGCCAAACAGCATTTTACGAAGACCATTCTCGCTAGATTCTGAAAGAAGCTCTTGACGGTAGTTGCCTTTCTCGCCTTCAGCCCACTGCTTTTCCATCCATTCTAGGTCTTGGATAAGTAGCTCAGCAGATGCTTTTAGGTATGCGCCACGACGGTCACAGTTGCCGTTAGTACACTCAGCGCCAACAACGAAATCAGTGTAAGCACGCTCACCTGCACCGCTGTTTGTACCGTTTAAATCTTGGCCCCAAAGTAGGAATTCAATCGCGTGGTAGCCAGACGCTACGTTTGCTTCAGAGCCACCGATCTCGTTGAGATCTGCAATTAGTTCTGGAGTAATGTTGGTTGCGTCTACCGTTGTCTGACCAATTTGGAAAGTTTTATTAGCAACGATGTTTGCGCTAGCGCCTTCGTTACCAAGCTCATATTGGTAATCAGTCGAAACGTAATCGATTAGGCCTTCATCAAGTGGCCATGCGTTCAATTGGCCTTCCCAATCGTCAACAACAACGTTACCAAAGCGGAATACTTCTGACTGTTGGTAAGGTACGCGAGACTCAAGCCAAGCTTGTTTTACTTGTTCGAAATTGCCAGCAGAAGGAGAAGCTAAGAAGGTATCAATAGAAGAGTTCAACGCTTTTGCTGTAATTACTGAATCTGCAAACACGGCATGAGCAATATCTGCGTAATGTTCTACAACTTGATCTTGAGTTACTGCTGCGAAAGAAGAAGCAGAGGCAAAAAGGAGTGACGAAGTTACGGCTTTTGTCACTAAAGATTTAATAGTCATGAAGCATCCTTGTTGAGCTTTAAATTATTATTCGTAGTAATAGTGCAAACCATTATCATTTGCACTACGGATTGGAATAATACAAACTTACAATTTTATTGCAAGATAAATACAAAAAAACCTCACATATGTGAGGTCTTTAAACATTTTTATGTTAAACGCAACAAAGAGGCTAATCAGATATCCAGATTATGCTTACCGTGTGAGACTTTTGCCTTCAGGTAGCTTTCATTACCCGACTTAACATGAGCAGAGGTGTTCACCACTTCTTCAATCTCAATACCAAAAGATTTCAGCTCATTGATTTTCTTTGGGTTGTTAGTGACTAGGCGAATTTTTGTGGTTCCTAAAGCACGAAGCATTTCTGCCGCTTCAGTAAAATCACGCAAATCATCACCGAAACCTAGATGGTTATTGGCTTCGTAAGTGTTCATACCTTCACTTTGCAGGCGGTATGCATCGATTTTATTGTATAAACCAATACCACGACCTTCTTGGCGTAAGTAAAGAATCACTCCACCCGTCTCACCCATAATTCTAATGGTTTCGTCTAGCTGCTCGCCACAGTCACAGCGAGAGGAATGGAAAACATCACCAGTCAGGCACTCAGAGTGCATACGAACAAGAGGTATGTCTTGTGTCTTGTCTGCTGATTTAAATATCACAGCAACATGCTCTTTATCTGTTTTCAATCCATGAAAAGACAGAAGTTCAGCATCAATACTGCTTGTTACCCCTACTTTGAAATCTATTCTGGCACGCACTTCCGCCATAGCTATACTCACTTGAAAATTCGATGTATTTAACAACACTACATTATATGTCTAGGCAATATTTTGTAGCTAACTATCTAATGATAGACACTATGAGGCTGTTAACAATTTTTTTCAAGGTCGACCATGCACTAATTGTTATATTATAACAATAATTTTTCAGGTAAGAAAAAACCCCACATTGGAATGACCAACATGGGGTTATAAATTAATCAGTTGCGGCTAAAGCTACGATTTTTTACAGAACGATCAACTTACTTGAGTTTGCTTCCAGATGACAAGCTGAACCCAAGCGTTCTCTAATTCGTTTAACTCTTCTTGAGTAAGCGTAGAAATGCTCGACTTTGCACTGTATTTTTCTGCCCATTTGTCAGATCGGACACGAGTATGGAACTCTTTCTTTAAATTTGAGATTACGTTATCCACAGATACATCCTTATATAACAGTGCTTAGCCTTTATAATCCTTTAATGTTACAAAATACAGGTCAATTGGTAAACAGTAATACATAATTTTTATGAGCTCTTTCTAACACTTTTTACTGATAGATATATAAATAAGAGAAATAATACGCTCGGAAGTAGCCAAAGTAATAAGTTGGAAACACTCATTGCTGGTTTATAGAGCACAAATTCACCGAACCTTTCCGTCATATATTGAGTAATCTCATTATTACTCTTCCCTGCTTTCACCATATTGAATACAACGAGGCGTAAGTCTTTTGCAATTGGAGAGTTCGACTCAATCAGGTTTTGATTCTGGCATTGCGGGCAACGTAGGGTTTTTGCCAATGTAATAGCGCGCTGCTGTTGTTCTGGGTTTTCAAACTCAAACAGTTCAACTTGAATACTCGTGTCCTTATTACTGGCTGTAAACAGATCTTCTGCCAAAGTCGGAAAACTAATAACCATAAGCGTAGACAGCACAACGAGTGCTTGTATTAAAGGCTTCATCATCCATTCGCACCATCAAAATACATCGCAAGTTCTTCTTGCCACACTGATTCGTTGATCACGCCCAGTAACTTCTTAATGATTTGGCCGTCAGCGTCGACCAGATACGTTTCAGGAGTACCAATTACGCCGAGTTCTAACGCTAGCTTACCTTGAGGATCACTGATCACCGTTGAGTACGGATTGCCATCGCTCGATAACACATTGATCGCTGCCCCGGAGTTATCTCGATAATTGAGCCCAACAATTGGAATACCTTTATCATGAAGTTTGAGCAAAAAAGCGTGCTCAGTTTTACATATACCGCACCACGAAGCCCATACATTAACCAGTTGATAAGGATGCTGAGTGACATCAGCCAACGTAATTTCCTGCTTACTACTGATGCCTTCACTATTCGCTAACGCAGTAGATATGAATTCTGGGAATGCCCTTTTTTGCTCCGACACAATCGTCGATTGCTGCTTATTATTGAGCGCAAAGGCAAAACCCAACACCACCGTTAATGCCGAGATAATTAACGTGATGAGCTTGTTACGAACGCTGGTATGCATACTGTGACGCCTTAACGGTTTTCTTTTTACGATGAGTCAATGAGAGTAAAGCGCCAAGAATGGAAAACAACCCACCAAACCAGATCCAGCGCGCATACGCCTTGTATTGCACTCGAAACGCATAAGCGGTGGAATCGACTTTCTCGCCCATGGTGATATAAACATCTCCATGCCAGAACCACTTCATTGCAGGCTCACTCATGTTCATGACTCGAACTTGGTAGTGTCTTCTTTCTGGCGCGATGGTAAAGCTTTTCTCACCAGTATCTAAGTTTAGTATCGCCTTCTCTGCGGTAAAATTTGAGGCGACATAAAGCTCAGTATCACGATGAGAAAGCGTCCAATCCATGAACTCTACTTCTACGCCCGGGCTTAGTTTATAGCTGCGCTCAAATGAGTGATAGCTATTCATTGCAGCACCTACAGCGAGTACTGCAACCCCGACATGAGCAAAGGTCATCACCCAGACTTTGCGTTGGAACTTGGAGCTGCGCGTCACCACTAAGCCATAAACATGAGTGAGTAAAACCCAAAACGCGAGTGACCATGTCATCAGCACCATCACTTGGATCGCTTCAACTTGCAAAACATAAGTTACAAAGCCAAGACAGAGAGACAATAAGGCAATAATTCCAATCACACCTTTCGACGCTTGAGGTTTGATACTGAGCAATGGCGCTAACCCTATCACTCCCATCGCAAGCAGAGCCAATGGCGCAATAAGAAGATTAAAGTAAGGTGCGCCCACAGAGATATTTCCAAGGCCAAGTAATTCAAAAACCATTGGGTAGAAGGTACCAAACACCACCACCGCCGTACCCAGTACAAATATAAGTACCGCCACTAAACTCAAAAAACTTTTACTCGCAAAGCTAGTGATTGGATTCGACTCGAAAGATTCACCACGAACAATAAGAAGAGAAAACGAACTCACTAACACCAAAACCAGTATCAGCAACAGCGCGATACCTTTGGTTGGGTCAACAGCAAAAGCATGAACGGAAGTGAGGACGCCAGATCGAACAATAAAAGTACCGAGGATACTTAAACAAAACGTAATGAAAGCAAGGCTAAGTGACCACTTCAGCAACTGTTGCTTGCCTTTAGCAACACCCAAACTGTGCAATAGAGCGGTTGATGTTAGCCAAGGTAATAGGCTGGCATTTTCTACCGGGTCCCAGAACCACCAACCACCCCACCCTAACTCGTAGTATGCCCACCAAGAACCAAGAATGATCCCTGCGGTTAAAAAGATCCAAGCGACCAAACAACAACTGCGACAATGAGCGACCCAATCGAACTCAATCGGATCCACCAGCAAAGCGGCCACAGCAAATGCCAAGACCACAGAGAAACCAACATAACCCAAATACAACAGAGGCGGATGGAATATCAAACCAACGTCTTGCAGCATTGGGTTAAGGTCACGCCCTTCTAGCGGCAATGTCGTGTTCATTTCAAATGGGTTTGATGCGAACAAGGTGAACCAAGCAAATATCGCGAGCAGTAGGTTCATGACCCACAACACACGACTTTGGTATTCATCCGAATAGTGTTTTTGTAAGGCGATAACGCCAGACCAGACGCTGATCGTCAGTACCCAAAATAACAAGGAACCTTCATGACCTGCCCATACGGCTGCGAGCTTAAAAAATGAGGGTAATTGAGTATTTGAATGATCAGCGACGTATAAGATAGAGAAGTCATCACTGACAAAGGCATAGCCAAGCAATGCGACAGAAGTGAGAGAAAACAGCGCACTTAAAAGAGAGAAACTGCGGATTAAACCTAGATTTTGCGTCCGTTTATTTAGCATTTGGTAAAACGAATGCACACCAATAACGCTGCTGAGTACAGCAACAAAAACCAAACTAAACAGCCCCAAAGAACCGACCATATCACCTCAATAAGGCTCTACCTGAGCAGAGCCGATCTAAACACGCATCTCATGTTTATTAAGAACATGTTCATTAATAAGCAGATATTTAGTATCCAACATCTGCTCACTAATAAACTTGAGCGAAATTAAGCTATCGTTAACTGCCCTGCATAAAGGACAAAAGTTCGCAGCATTAATACGCCCATTAGGCTTAGTGAAGTCACCGAGAAAATATACACCGAGCTATGGCGGATTGAGGTTGGTGTAACGGCATTCAGCAACAACGGTAGAACCATGCCAACACCGATTACGCCATACCAGAACCAACTCGCCCAGAAACCACTGCCGATTGCGTTCCATACGGCTTGCTCACTTTGGCCACCAGCGAAGATAAGCCCAGTAAAGAAAGTAATCAGAACAAACAACTCAAACATCACGACCGGACGTTCGAACCCGTGGATCCATGAAATACTCGGGCTATGAGGTGATTCTTTAAAGACCAACACACCAAATAAAATACACGCCGCCGCTCCCGAAGATAAGCTCGAGAATAAGAACAAAATCGGCAACACTGGGTTATTCAACAGTGGGAAGGTATTTAAAGCTGAAAGCAAGAATCCGGTATAAGCGGCAAGCATTAGAGCAAGAACAGCTAAGAATATTTCCAAAGCATTCTCAAACACTTCTAATTTGCCAATCCAGTTACTGACGAAATCGAGTCGTCCTTTTAACCATGTTTGGTCATTTAAAAATACGACGATTTGATCTCTAAATATAATGCCGATCCAAAGAAATAAGATCACCATATACACTTGGAATAAGATCACACCCATCGACATCACAGACGTCGGATTATAGAAGATCATGATCTTCCAAAAAGATAACGGTTTTGTCAGGTGGAAAACCAAGATCAGTAGGCCTGAAATGATCCCAAATGGCGCAAGAAAAGCGGTCGCCTTTAACACACCATTATGAGCAGGATCGCCTTCAATGACCTTACGTTTTAGGTAAATGGAGATCATTACGGCACCCGCCGACATCCCCGCGAGAAATAGATAGATAGCTATAATCCAGTCCCATACCACGGTACCAGACTGAAAAGCTGTGTCCCATGCACTCATAATCAGATCTCCCCTTTTTGGTGTGGCACTTTATAGAGTTTTGGCTGAGTACCGAGATAAGCTTTATCTCTGTAAACCACCTCAGATTTAAGCACCAGATTTATCTCACTCTTAGGGTCATTTAGATCGCCAAATACTAACGCATTGGTCGGGCAAGATTCGACACAAGCCGGTAACTTCCCTTGTGCAAGATTGGTATCACGGCAGAAGTTACATTTATCTGCGGATTTGTTCTCTGGATGGAAAAAGCGCACTTGATACGGACAAGCTAATAAGCAATAACCACAACCAACACACTTCTCTTGATGAACATCGACAATGCCGGTTTTTTCATCTTTGTAGGCCGCCCCTGTTGGGCAAACCATCACGCAGGGCGCGTTATCACAATGTTGGCAAGAGTTACGAGTAAAACGGTAATCAACATTGGGATATTCGCCTTGGGGTTCGCTCTTAATAATCTCTAAGCGCGATACGCCTTCAGGCACTTTGTTCACTTCACGACAAGCTTCTGTACAAGCTGTGCAACCAATACACGCGGTTTCGTCATGAATCATTCCATAACGTTTAGCCCCATCCTCTTGAACATTGGCCAACGTTTTACGACTTGTCACCGCTGCGGTTCCCGCAACACCTGTAGTAAAAATAACGGCACCCGCGCCAGCTAAAAAGTTTCTTCTTGAGCAGCTCATAGATTACTCCCCTTCTTTCTTCTGGTTGAAGTCTGAATGGCAATCCACACACAGCTTGATGGTTTGCTTTTTATCTAAGCCCAACACCTTTGCTTCTGTCGCATGAACATCATGGCAGTTTGAACACGTTAAGTTTTGCGCATGAACGTCGTGGGTCCAGCTCGCTTCGCGCAGATCATCAGGCTTGTGACAATCGATACACTGGCTATTGGCATCTAAAATTAAGCTAGGATCTAGGTAAACCTTGTCGGTACCTGGTTGTGATTGAGCCTCACGATACTTCACCACTTTAGGCGCGCCTTCGCGGTGGTCGGGGCTAATAGAACTATGACAGTCGGTACAATTTACTTCACGGCCAAGCAAAGCGTGTGCACTTTCACCATGTGAACCCAATACCGTTTCTTTTGAATCTTTATGGCACTGAACACACTTGTAGTCTTTGTCACGGATTAATTCGACTTCATGTCTTGTTGATTCCCCTACTGGCGTAACAGCAGGCTCAGCAACAGCATGAATGGAATAACCATAGAGGCAGAATGCTAGAAGGGATTTAAGCATTATGACTATGGCCAATTTAATATTGCCCATTTTATCCTTTCCTTATACCGGCATTATTTAACTCTCAACTAAATAATATTCCGGTTAAACAAAAGTACCCTTAAACGATATTATTACCGTTTAAATGATATCAATTCTTATTTTGGATAAGCCACAACGCTTTCTATAGTTAGAATATACCTCTAATTGGGTAATACGAAATTTCGATAGGTTAATCTGTGAACGCAATCACCCTATTTATATCATGGTCAATTTAGGTAATTGATTGTTATATATGATAATAATTCTCAGTTAAATTCTAATTAAACTAACCACCAATACCCCTTTAGGGGTATATAAACTTCAACGTGACTAAGGTCACTGCCATTAATTGATCTGGGACAATCTATATCCAACACGTAACAAAATGTGTTTGTTTATGAATTAATATAAACAGGAATTCTCCAGTTCTTAATTTGAATAGCAAACTCACAACGCTTGGTATAAAAATCAGTATATTGGAGATATCACTGTGAAAAAGCATTGGATACGTAATTCGGTCACAGCACTATTAATGGTTAGCGCGTCATTAGCAAGCGCGACCAGTTTTGCTGCGTCTGAACAAAAAGAAATTGGCGATCCTCGTAACGATCAGTTCGAGCAAAACCACCCAGATCAATATCATTCATGGAGACAAACTTCAGAAAGCGAAACCATTGAAGACGCACTAAAAGAAGATCCCAACATGGTTATCATGTGGGCTGGCTACGGCTTCGCAAAAGATTACAACAAGGCACGTGGTCACTTTTATGCGATTGACGATGTGCGACAAACACTTCGTACTGGCGGCCCAACGGACGAAAGTTCAGGCCCTATGCCAATGGCGTGTTGGAGCTGTAAAAGCCCAGACGTAGCACGTGTTATCGAAGAGCGTGGCGAAGACGGTTACTTTGAAGGTAAATGGGCACGTCTTGGCAACGAGATTGTGAATCCTATTGGCTGTGCAGACTGTCACGATACCCAAAGCGAAGGCTTTAAAAATGGTGAGCCAGCACTGAAGGTGACGCGTCCTTATGTTGAACGTGCGTTCGATGCGATTGGGAAGAACTTCGAAGAGCAAGGTCGCTTTGATCAGCAAGCCTCTGTGTGTGCTCAGTGTCACGTGGAATACTACTTCACGGGTCCAACAAAAGGTGTGAAATTCCCTTGGGATAAAGGGACGCGTGTTGAACAGATGGAAGAGTACTACGATCAGATTGGTTTTAAAGATTGGACACATAAAGTCTCTAAAGCACCAATGCTAAAGGCTCAGCACCCAGGTTACGAAACTTGGCGTGAAGGTATTCACGGTAAGAACAACGTCGCTTGTGTTGACTGCCACATGCCTAAAGTGACGAAAGAAGACGGTACCGTTTACACCGACCATAAAGTAGGTAACCCGTTTGACCGCTTCGAAGACACTTGTGCTAACTGCCATACTCAATCTAAAGAGACCATGCGTAACATCGTTTCAAGCCGCAAAGCTCAAGTACTAAACATGAAGCTGACCGCTGAGAAACAAATCGTAGCCGCTCACTTTGAAGCAGGCGCAGCATGGGAAGCAGGCGCAACAGAACAAGAGATGGCACCTATCTTACAAGATATTCGTCATGCGCAATGGCGTTGGGACTACGCTATCGCATCTCATGGTGTTCATATGCACGCGCCTGAAGTAGCCCTAGAGGTTCTTGGAACGGCGGTTGACCGCGCAGCAGACGCGCGAACTAAGATTGTTCGTCTACTTGCGAAGAAAGGCATTACCGATCCAATCGAGATTCCAGATATCTCAACCAAAGAAGCCGCTCAGAAAGCGCTAGGAATGGACATGGATAAGATGAATGCTGAGAAGCAACACTTCTTAGACACCGTGGTTCCTAAGTGGGAAGAGCAAGCTGAAAAGCGTGAAGCTAACTACGAATACTAGTTCCTTCAAATAGACCAATAAGATAAAACCAGTCACACTGTAAAGGTGTGGCTGGTTTTTTAGATTTGGGCGCACTCAACCGTCCCAATTTCACATTACCTTTTAGCTAATTCAAGGAACAAAGAATGAAGCACTTACTTTCGCTTTCGGCATTATGCATCGCATTAACAAGTTCAGGACTTCACGCCTCAGAACGAGCAGAAACAGGGTGGGAAATGATTGAGGAAGGTGCGCTGGTCGTTGATGTCAGGACACCAGGAGAGTTCAAGCAAGGTCATCTGGACAATGCGATTAACTACCCTCTTTCTGAAGTCGCTACGCACTTTGCCAGCATAGACAAAGCTCAACCTATCGTTTTGTATTGCCGCAGTGGTAACCGCTCAGGACAAGCTTACCAGTATTTGAAAGCTCAAGGGTTTACACAGATCCACAACGCTGGCGGTTTAATTGAGATGCAAGAAAGCAAATAATCTCGAAATTACAGATAGTGCCCGTTTAACGGATCATTTGCTTAGCTTGGTTGATCGAATGGATGATAGAGACACGATCAATGCCTTTCTGGTTAGAATCGAGAATTTGAGTCCAAGCATCGATCGCTTGTTGGTAGCGCATACTGATGAAGTGATCGGTCGCTATCAACATCAATGCCGTACGATCGTTGGGATCAAGCTCCATGGATTGATTTAAGAGCACTTTCACATCATCACTCATCGCCTGTGAACTTAGGTAATACAAGGCGCTCGCTTTAGCTGCATAAAGCCCTGAAGGCGCCTGTGGGTCTAAACGAATCGCATAGTCGTAACAGGTAAATGCAGCATCAAACTCCCCTTTCTGCATATACACACCACCAAGCTTAAACCACAAGTCGGATTGATTCGGATCTTGCTTGAGTCTTTGCTGCAGCTCATCTTCGAAATCTGTTGTGGTGTAATTTTCGTTGTCATTGGAAGGAGGCTGAGGCAGCTCTTGCTTCATTTGAAACCAGATAATACCACTGAGTAGCACTGCGGTGAGTGATATAAGAAGGTTCCCCTTAAGGCTACGACTGTTTTTGTTTGATGCAACGACAATCACCACCAAAAATAGGCTCATCAATAACAAAGCAACCAGTAACCAGATATCCATTTTACTCTCCCTTTTTATCCGCCCATTCACTCTACCTCTTTCACCACAAAGCAAACTTGATCAAGTTATAGCTATTGGCATTTAACGATTTTCCACAAACCACAGGCAATAAAAAACCGAGCACTTAGGCTCGGTTTTTTCAATGATAAGCTTAATTACTTAGCGTAATCGAGATTACTCAGTGTCTTGCTCGCTATCACTTTCAGAGTCAGAAGCATCTGATGCTTGCTCTTCGCTTGATTCAGCAACGTCAGCGTTAATAGTTTCAGCACCAGCCTCTTCAGCTTCGCCTTCTACAATCTCAGCTTCTTCTACTTCGTCGATACGTTGTAGACCTACAACGTTCTCGTCTTCAGCAGTACGAATCAGTGTTACACCTTGAGTGTTACGACCAACTTGGCTCACTTCCGCAACGCGAGTACGTACTAGCGTACCTGCGTCGGTGATCATCATCATTTCGTCGCCTTCTTCAACTTGAACAGCGCCAACAACTGGGCCATTACGTTCAGAGACTTTGATAGAAACCACACCTTGCGTTGCACGGCCTTTCGTTGGGTATTCAGCTAGTTCAGTACGCTTACCGTAACCGTTTTGAGTCACAGTTAGGATATCGCCTTCGTTAGAAGGAACAATCAACGATACTACTTGATCGTCTTCTGGAAGCTTCATACCACGAACACCAGAGGCAGTACGGCCCATTGCACGTACTTTGTCCTCGTTAAAGCGAACAACTTTGCCCGATTTAGAGAACAGCATGATGTCGCTATCACCGTTAGTGATGTCAACGCCAATCAGTGAATCATCGTCACGTAGGTTAACTGCAATTAGGCCGTTAGCACGTACGTTTGCGAACTGATCCAGTGATGTCTTCTTAACAGTACCGTCACCCGTTGCCATGAAGATGAATTTCTCGTTAGAGAACTCAGAAACAGGCAGGATAGCCGTGATACGCTCACCTTCTTCTAGAGGAAGAATGTTAACGATAGGCTTACCACGAGCAGTACGACTTGCTAATGGCAGTTGGTAAACTTTCAGACGGTATGTCTTACCACGAGTAGAGAAACATAGGATGTTATCGTGAGTATTAGCAACAAGCAGACGCTCAATGTAATCCTCATCTTTCATCTTAGTTGCACTCTTACCTTTACCACCACGACGCTGAGCTTCGTAGTCGCTTAGGATTTGGTACTTAACGTAACCTGCGTTAGAAAGCGTTACTACAACGTCTTCTTGAGCAATCAGCTCTTCCATGTCGATGTCATGAACTGCCGCTGTGATTTCTGTACGACGCTCGTCGCCATAGATTTCACGTACTGCTTCAAGTTCTTCACGGATAACTTCCATCAAACGCTCAGTGCTTGCAAGAATGTGCATTAGCTCAGCGATTTCTTCTAGAAGGGCTTTGTACTCGTCTAGAATCTTCTCGTGCTCAAGGCCTGTTAGGCGGTGAAGACGAAGTTCTAGAATTGCTTGTGCTTGTGTTTCCGTTAGGAAGTATTGACCATCGCGGATGCCGTATTGGTCTTCTAACCAATCAGGACGAGCTGCGTCAGTACCTGCACGCTCAAGCATTGAAGCAACGTTACCAAGATCCCAACCACGAGACACTAAACCAACTTTAGCTTCTGCTGGTGTTGGCGCGCTCTTGATCAGTTCAATGATTTCATCAATGTTAGCAAGTGCTAGAGACAATGCTTCAAGGATGTGTGCACGGTCGCGTGCTTTCTTCAATTCGAAGATAGTACGACGAGTCACAACTTCGCGACGGTGGTCTACGAAGCACTTAAGCATGTCTTTGATGTTGAACAACTGTGGTTGACCGTTATTCAACGCAACCATGTTGATACCGAAAGTCGTTTGCAGTTGAGTTTGAGCGTATAGGTTGTTAAGAACCACTTCGCCTACTGCATCACGCTTACATTCAATAACAATACGCATACCGTCTTTATCAGACTCGTCACGCAGTGCACTGATGCCTTCTACTTTCTTATCTTTAACCAGTTCAGCAATCTTCTCGATCAAACGAGCTTTGTTTACTTGGTAAGGGATCTCAGTAACGATAATGGTTTCTTTACCATTCTTCTCTACTTCGATATCCGCTTTTGAACGCATGTAAACCTTACCGCGGCCAGTCTTGTAAGCATCTACGATGCCTTTACGACCACTGATAAGTGCTGCTGTTGGGAAGTCAGGACCAGGGATATAGTCCATTAGCTCATCAATAGTGATATCTTCATTATTGATAAATGCTAAACAGCCATCAACAACTTCACCAAGGTTATGTGGTGGGATGTTGGTAGCCATACCTACTGCGATACCAGAAGCACCGTTTACCAATAGGTTAGGAATTTTTGTAGGAAGTACTGCTGGAATTTGTTCTGTACCATCGTAGTTCGGTACGTAATCCACAGTTTCCTTATCAAGGTCAGCCAGGAGCTCGTGAGCAATTTTCGCCATACGAACTTCGGTATAACGCATTGCAGCCGCGGAGTCGCCATCGATAGAACCAAAGTTACCTTGGCCATCAACTAGCATGTAACGCAGTGAGAACGGTTGCGCCATACGAACAATAGTATCGTATACAGCACTATCACCATGTGGGTGGTATTTACCGATTACATCACCTACTACACGAGCAGACTTTTTATATGGTTTGTTCCAATCATTACCTAGTACATTCATCGCGAACAAAACGCGGCGGTGTACAGGTTTTAGGCCATCACGCACATCTGGAAGGGCACGACCAACGATGACGGACATCGCGTAGTCTAGGTATGAACCTCTAAGCTCATCTTCAATATTTACGGGCGTGATCTCTTTCGCTAGATCGCTCATAGAGCCATTTTCCCTCTATAGTCAGATCGTATTTTTGAATACGTATAAGACCGAAAAATATAACACAAATTTACCTACGGAGGCATCACTTTCCCTCTCCTTTTACCATCTTGTGACCCTTGTAGCCAATCAATTGATGAGAAATTGCACCTCCGCATCATATCTTGCTGAAACATGGTCACTTTACATCCAATAAACTAGCAAAATTGTAGATCTTCTGGTCAGCGCGAAAAGGCAAGTTATAATGCCTGCAATTTCATGGATGCATTATTTAACTTGGAAATGCCGATTATGACTAAATCACAGAACGTAGACCCAGCAGAAATCAAGAAATTCGAAGACATGGCGTCACGCTGGTGGGATCTAGAAGGCGAATTTAAGCCACTACATCAAATCAACCCACTGCGACTAAATTACGTATTAGAGAAGACTGAAGGCCTATTTGGTAAGAAAGTCCTCGATGTTGGCTGCGGCGGCGGTATTCTTGCAGAAAGCATGGCGGTTGAGGGCGCAGTAGTCACTGGCCTAGATATGGGTAAAGAACCGCTAGAAGTGGCACGTCTTCACGCATTGGAAACTGGCACCAAGCTCGATTACATCCAGAGCACCATCGAAGACCATGCAGAACAGAATCCACAAACTTACGATGTGGTGACATGTATGGAAATGCTAGAGCACGTTCCTGATCCACAATCTGTGATTAGTGCATGTTCAAAATTAGTGAAACCGGGTGGTCACGTGTTCTTCTCTACCTTGAACCGTAACTTCAAATCTTACCTGTTCGCTATTGTTGGTGCAGAAAAGCTACTTAAGATTGTTCCTGAGGGCACTCATGAGCACGAGAAGTTCATTCGCCCTGCAGAACTTATCAAGATGGTCGATAACACTCCGCTGCAAGAACTAGGGATTACAGGGCTGCACTACAATCCTCTTACGGACACTTATCGTTTAGGCACAAATGTAGACGTAAACTACATCGTCCACACGCAAAACTTTGGCTAAAAAATATCGGTAGCCCTACCGTAAAACCTTTTGTAAAAAAGACGAATGAAAAGAGTTGCAATTACCATAACTTTGCGACTTTTTTCAGTCTAAATTTCGTGCGCTAGCTTCCATTTTGACCACCTCGATTTAAATTTAATCGCCTAAAATCAATCGCCCATTTTGGCCAAAGATCAAGGAATTTTTTTTTATGGGCGTGCAAAAATAAAGCATCATTAAAAGCCGACTTTTATACAATCAAGTCACATATAACCTCATCAGTTAGTGGTCACTTACAGTTTTTTTTCAATCCACCACTTATCCACAAGCAACCCCATTTCTTTACCTTGAAAAATATCAGTTGTAGCACTATCTTGTAACCCAACAAACAAATGACCCCTATATGTTGTGTTTGAACTACAATGTATGGGTAGACCAAGATCACAAAGCCGAAACGTAATTTACAAAAATTACACAGAAATACACAAAAACACGGCCTTGTTCAGTTTTGTTAGGGAAATTAAGCAGAATGAACCAACAACTTACTGTTACCAAGCGTAACGGGCGCAAAGAAACGATCGATCTAGAGAAGATCCATCGCGTGATTACATGGGCAGCTGAAGGCTTGCACAATGTTTCTGTATCACAAGTAGAATTGAAAGCTCACATTCAGTTTTACGATGGCATCACCACTACTGACATTCATGAAACTATCATCAAGTCAGCAGCGGATTTAATCTCTGAAGAGACTCCTGATTACCAATATCTAGCAGCACGTCTGTCTGTATTCCACCTACGTAAAAAAGCGTACGGCGAATACGAGCCGCCTGCACTGTATGACCACGTTGCAAAACTGGTTGATATGGGTAAATACGACAGCCACCTTATGGAAGATTACACGAAAGCTGAATTCGAAGAGCTTGACGAGTACATCGACCACAAACGTGACTTAGACTTCTCTTACGCAGCGGTTAAGCAGCTCGAAGGTAAATACTTCGTGCAAAACCGTGTAACGAAAGAAATCTACGAGAGTGCTCAGTTCCTTTACATTTTAGTTGCTGCGTGTCTATTCGCTAAATACCCGAAATCGACTCGTCTTGACTACATCAAACGTTTTTACGACGCATCGTCTACGTTTAAGATTTCTCTACCTACACCGATCATGTCTGGTGTACGTACGCCTACTCGTCAATTCAGTTCTTGTGTACTGATCGAGTGTGGTGACAGCCTTGATTCTATCAACGCGACAGCAAGCTCAATTGTTCGTTACGTATCTCAACGTGCTGGTATTGGTATCAACGCAGGTCGTATCCGTGCGCTTGGTTCTGAAATCCGTAATGGTGAAGCGTTCCACACGGGCTGTATCCCTTTCTACAAATACTTCCAAACAGCAGTAAAATGTTGTTCTCAAGGTGGTGTTCGTGGCGGTGCAGCAACGGTATTCTACCCACTATGGCACGGTGAAGTTCAGTCTCTATTAGTACTGAAAAACAACCGCGGCGTTGAAGAGAACCGAGTTCGTCACATGGATTACGGCGTACAGCTGAACAAGCTTATGTACTCTCGCCTAGTTCAGGGTGGCAACATCAGCCTGTTCTCACCTTCAGACGTACCTGGCCTTTACGATGCGTTCTTCGAAAACCAAGACCGTTTTGAAGAGCTATACGTTAAGTACGAAAACGATCCTTCAGTGAAGCGTGAAACGGTTAAAGCCGTTGAGCTTTTCTCTCTGCTAATGCAAGAGCGTGCTTCTACTGGTCGTATCTACATTCAGAACGTTGACCACTGTAATACACACAGCCCGTTTGATTCTGAAGTAGCACCTGTTCGTCAATCGAACCTATGTCTAGAAATCGCGCTTCCTACTAAGCCACTTTCTAACGTAGAAGATGACGAAGGCGAAATTGCACTATGTACGCTTTCAGCATTCAACCTTGGCGCAATCAATGAACTGGACGACCTAGCAGAGCTTTCTGAGCTGGTTGTTCGTGCCCTAGATGCACTGCTTGATTACCAAGACTACCCGCTTCCAGCTGCATACAAGTCGACAATGAACCGTCGTACTTTAGGTGTAGGTGTAATCAACTACGCATACTACCTAGCGAAGAATGGTGTTAAGTACTCTGATGGCAGCGCGAATGGCCTGACTCACCGTACTTTTGAAGCAATTCAATACCACTTGCTAAAAGCATCTGTTGAACTAGCGAAAGAGCAAGGCCGTTGCCCATCTTTCCACGAGACCAACTACGCGAAAGGCCTACTGCCAATCGATACTTACAAAAAAGATATCGACTTAGTATGTGAAGAGCCACTGCACTACGATTGGGATTCTCTACGTGAAGAGATCATGGAGCACGGTCTGCGTAACTCTACGCTAACAGCGCTTATGCCTTCTGAGACATCGTCTCAAATCTCGAACGCGACTAACGGTATCGAGCCACCACGTGGTTACGTATCAGTGAAAGCATCGAAAGACGGCATCCTTAAGCAAGTGGTTCCAGATTTCCTAAATCTTAAAGAGAACTACGAGCTACTTTGGAACATTGGTTCTAACGACGGTTACCTACACCTAGTGGGTATCATGCAAAAATTCGTTGACCAAGCTATCTCTGCAAACACTAACTATGACCCAAGTGTTTACGACAGCGGTAAAGTACCAATGAAGCAGCTACTTCAAGACCTACTAACAGCGTACAAGTACGGTGTTAAGACGCTTTACTACCATAACACTCGTGATGGTGCTAAAGACGACCAAGGAGATGCAGTTCAAGTGCCGGAAGAAGATTGTGAAGGCGGCGGTTGTAAGATCTAAACCGCAATAAACATTAAGACCCCAGAGAAGAGTTATCTTCTCTGGGTTTAAAGCATTAACAGGGTCCGTTTTATTACGGGTCTTTAAAGGATTTGAGGCATTTATGGCTTACAGTACTTTTTCTCAGCAAAAAAATGACCAACTAAAAGAACCAATGTTCTTGGGTCAGTCGGTAAACGTTGCACGTTACGACCAACAAAAATTCGAAATCTTCGAAAAGCTTATCGAGAAGCAGCTTTCTTTCTTCTGGCGTCCAGAAGAAGTAGACGTGTCTAGCGACCGTATCGACTACAACAAGCTTCCTGAGCATGAAAAGCACATCTTCATCTCTAACTTGAAGTACCAAACGCTTCTAGATTCAATCCAAGGCCGCAGCCCTAACGTTGCCCTACTTCCATTGGTATCTCTACCAGAAGTTGAAACTTGGATTGAAACTTGGTCTTTCTCTGAAACGATTCACTCTCGTTCTTACACGCACATCATCCGTAACATCGTGAATGATCCAGGCGTAGTATTCGACGACATCGTTGAAAATGAAGAGATTCTGAAGCGTGCTAAAGACATCGCTTTCTACTACGACGACCTAATCAAGCTAACGGCTGACTACCACCGCTACGGTGAAGGCAACCACAGCATCAACGGCGAAGACGTCAAGATTTCACTTCACGACCTGAAGAAGAAACTTTACCTATGTCTAATGTCTGTAAACGCACTAGAAGCGATTCGTTTCTACGTAAGTTTCGCATGTTCATTTGCATTCGCTGAGCGTGAGCTAATGGAAGGTAACGCGAAGATCATCAAGCTAATCGCTCGTGATGAAGCCCTTCACCTTACTGGTACACAGCACATGATCAACTTGCTACGCAATGGTCAAGATGATTTTGAATTCATGCAGATCGCTGAAGAGTGTAAGCAAGAGTGTTTCGACCTATTCAAAGAAGCGGCTGAGCAAGAGAAAGAGTGGGCAGAATACCTATTCAAAGATGGCTCTATGATTGGTCTGAACAAAGACATTCTTTGCCAATACGTTGAGTACATTACCAACATCCGTATGCAGGCTGTTGGCCTAGGTACGGCTTACCCAGCAGCAACGTCGAACCCAATTCCATGGATCAACGCTTGGTTGTCTTCAGATAACGTTCAAGTTGCTCCACAAGAAGCAGAAATCAGTTCTTACCTAGTTGGCCAAATCGACAACGAAGTAAAAGCTGACGACTTTGAAGGATTTGAGCTGTAATGCCAACAATCAAAATCAACAAACTGACTTCAATTGAATCTAACCCTTCAAACACTCTGTTGGAAACAATGGAACAAGCTGGGTTAGAGCCAGAATACAACTGCCGAGATGGTCACTGTGGCGCTTGCCGCTGCACGTTGGATTCTGGTGAGGTCGAGTACGTTGGTTTTGCTATGGCTTACACGCAAGGTAATGAGATATTGCCTTGTATCTGTAAAGCAAAGACTGAGCTATCGCTGAGTAACGTTATTCATAGAAACAAGCAAAAACGCGCATAAGCCAGCTGGCTTTAGGTCACTTTGTTCGAATATCGTCAATAAGAATCAAAAAAGGGTCCGCTTCCTTTAGGAATGCGGACCCTTTTCTATTTATGTCTTTAGGTATCTAAAGCGACTCGTCTATCACTCAACCAAATCTTCCTGTTGGCTTGTGTCATACAAAGCCAAACGTTTATTGCTGAGTCAGGTTAAGAGTCACAGAGCCAATATAACAAGCGCTTCGGCACTCTCCACAGCCGTTACACTTATCTTTGTCCACTGTAGGCAACTCTCCTACTTCGATGTGTATTGCACCAGCTGAACACGCCGTTTGGCATGCTGAACAGTCCATTTGCATGTAATTATTGCAGCTATCCGCAAAGCTCGGCTTGAGGTCGATATAAGGCGTGACCGTTGGATGAAGTGCGCCGGTCGGACACACTTCAGTGCATTTGTTACACATAGAACAACTGTTGTAATCCAAATTCAGCAGCGCACTGCCCTCTAGCATCTCAATAACGCTATTTGGACACGATTGTTCACACAATCCACAACCGTCGCAAAGACGCTCAAACAGCACCTCATCGACCGCTCTTGGCGGTCTTGCATGCAAGCGCTGTGATATCTCTTCATAATTCGCGGCTGCTTTAACCGGTTTAGAAAGTCGAGTTAAGAAACCGCGTCTATTTGAATTTATTTGTTCAGACATTAGTCGATATATAACTTTTTAGTAGCAACGTTTAAATTATATTCAGATATTAAGTACTTAAACCAATCTATTACATCAACCGATAGCTTTTTATAAAAAGATAAC
Organism: Vibrio sp. 10N.261.51.A4; assembly: GCF_041471945.1. Lineage (NCBI taxonomy): Bacteria > Pseudomonadati > Pseudomonadota > Gammaproteobacteria > Vibrionales > Vibrionaceae > Vibrio > Vibrio sp. 10N.261.51.A4. Next base: position 129,399 of record NZ_JBFRPJ010000052.1, on the reverse strand, counting down.
TCTGATGCTTTATTTAGTTTTTCTAAATAAACAGAAGACCAAGTTAATAAGTGACCCTCAAGTAATTCACCGGCTGAATTAATATTATTATTTTCTAACAAATACGCATGAGCGAATAACATTAAACCAAATTGATCTTCCGGCTCTCTTAACCCAGTGTCTAATTCAATCTGATTCAATTCTAAAAACTGGCGATACTCAACCGTAGAAGCACCAAACACAACGCGGTCTTTATCTAGGTACACAGAACCCCAAGGCGGAGCTGGCATGTCTCCAACGCCTTCAAACAGGCGGCTGAACTCTGCTGCGAGCGCATCTTCGTCTTCGCTTCTTAATGCCTGCAAGCATTCTTCAGAGAGTACTTCGCTCTCAACCAAAGCTTCGACAATGGTGATTAACTGTTCTTTACTTGTCGCTTGATAAAATAGCGAACCCAACAATTTATGCGTATCGATAATCATTATTATTTATACCGTTATAGGTTTAAAGATAATTATATTAATTAACTCATTTCATTCTTTGATCTATTTTATACATTCAATTCATAAACTTTAAATTCCACACTTATTTGATGCCAATCAATCAATAATTCGAAATAAATACATAAAGAACAAACTACCTATAAAGTGCTAGCTATCAATAGCAAAAGGCATCTTAGAATGACGAATAAGAAAGAATCTGGGGTAATGAATCTTACTCGAAGAGGCTTCATGAAAGCTTCCTCTGCAGTAGGTAGTGCAGCTGCACTTGCGGGCGGTATTGCATTACCTTTCAAATCCAAACCAGTAGCGGCTGCAGTTGCTGAAAATGTGGATGAGAAAATCGTATGGAGTGCATGTACAGTAAACTGTGGCTCTCGCTGCCCACTGCGTATGCATGTACAAAACGGTGAAATCAAATACGTAGAAACAGACAACACAGGCACTGACGAATACGGTCATCACCAAGTTCGTGCGTGTCTACGTGGTCGCTCGATGCGCCGCCGTGTTTATAACCCAGATCGCCTAAAGTACCCAATGAAACGTGTGGGTAAACGTGGTGAAGGTAAGTTTAAGCGTATTAGCTGGGAAGAGGCTTATGATGAAGTCGCTGGCACCATGCAACGCCTTATCAAAGACTACGGTAACGACACTATCTACCTAAACTACGGTACAGGTACGCTGGGCGGCACGGTTACTAAATCTTGGCCACCAGCTCAAACGCTGATTGCTCGTCTAATGAACCTAAGTGGTGGTTACTTAAACCATTACGGTGACTACTCAACAGCGCAAATCACGAAAGGCTTGAGCTACACCTACGGCGGTTGGGCAAACAACAACTCTTTCTCTGATTTAGAGAACACTAAACTTAATATTCAGTTTGGTAACAACCCTGCTGAGACGCGTATGTCTGGTGGCGGCCAGATCCACCACTACGTTGAAAGCAAAAACAAATCAAACGCAAGAACGATCATCATCGACCCGCGCTACACCGATACTGCCGGTGGCCGTGAAGATCAATGGATCCCAATTCGTCCTTCTACAGATGCGGCATTGGTAGCGGGTCTTGCACACGTGATGATCACTGAAGACCTTGTCGACCAACCGTTCCTAGACAAATACTGTGTCGGTTACGATGAGAAGACCCTTCCTGCATCAGCGCCTAAAAACAGCGACTACAAATCTTACATCCTAGGTTTAGGTGAAGATGGCGTAGAGAAGACACCAGAATGGGCTTCTAAGATCACGGGTATTCCAGTTGACACCATCGTTAAGCTTGGCCGTGAAATGGGCACAGCGAAACCATGTGCGATTCACCAAGGTTGGGGCTTACAACGCACTGCGAACGGTGAACTAGCGTGTCGTGCAATCGCGATGCTGTCACTGCTCACTGGTTCTGTGGGCGTATCAGGCGGTTCAACAGGCGCTCGTGAAAGCGACATCAACATTCCATTTGTGCGCTTCCCTACTGTGCCAAACCCAGTTGAAACGTCTATTTCAATGTTCATGTGGACAGACGCGATTTACCGTCACCATGAAATGACCGACATCACTGATGGTGTTCGCGGTGCAGAGCGCCTTAAGAACCCAATCAAGATGATCTGGAACTACGCAGGTAACTGCATCATTAACCAACACTCAGACATCAACAAGACTCACGCGATTCTTCAAGATGAAAGTGCGTGTGAAATGATTGTCGTGGTTGATAACCATATGACGTCTTCAGCGAAGTACGCCGATATCATCCTGCCAGACTTAACAACGTCTGAGCAAGACGACTGGTGTATGGACGGTAAAGCGGCGAACATGCCTTACTTCATCTACGCGCAGAAAGCGATTGAGCCTCAGTTTGAAGCAAAATCTATCTACGAGATGTGTACTCAGCTTGCGAAACGAATGGGCGTAGAACAAGAGTTCACCGAAGGCCGTACTCAAGAGCAATGGATTGAGCACCTTTACGCAGAAACTCGTAAGAACGATCCAACACTGCCAACCTTCGAAGAGATGAAAGAGCTGGGTATCTACAAACGTAGCTACGACCACCACTACATCGCTTATGAAGATTTCCGTAAAGATCCTGAAGCGAACCCACTGACCACACCAAGTGGCAAGATCGAGATCTACTCAGAGCAACTGGCTGATATCGCGAAGACTTGGAAGCTGAAAGAAGACGAAGTGATTCACCCACTTCCGATTTACGCGGACTCTTTCGAAGGTCATAACGACCCACTAGCAGAGAAGTACCCACTTCAGCTAACCGGTTTCCACTACAAGGCTCGTACTCACTCGACTTACGGCAACGTTGCAGAAATCAAAGCAGCAGCACCGCAAGAGTTGTGGATCAACCCAATCGATGCAAAAGAACGTGGTATTGATAGCGGCGACATGGTGAGTATTTTCAACGACCGTGGCGAAGTACATATTCCAGCGAAAGTGACACCTAGGATTCTTCCTCGAGTTGTGGCACTAGGCGAAGGTGCATGGTACGCACCAGATGGTCAGAAGATCGACCATGCAGGCTCTATCAACGTGCTGACGACTCAGCGCCCGAGCCCACTTGCTAAGGGTAACCCTCAGCATACAAACCTAGTTCAAATCAAAGCGCTAAAGAAAGCATAAGGTAGGTTGGAATGAAACAATACGGCTTTTACATTGATTCAAGTAAATGCACGGGTTGTAAAACCTGTCAGCTTGCTTGTAAAGATTATAACGATCTAGACATCAAAACGAACTACCGTCGCGTATACGAATATGCCGGTGGTGGCTTCACTCAAGATGGTGATACCTGGGTTCAGAAAGATGTCTTTTCTTACTACCTATCTATCGCTTGTAACCACTGTACTAACCCAGCGTGTGTGAAAGTGTGTCCTTCGGGCGCAATGCACAAACGTGATGAAGACGGTTTGGTTGTGGTTGATGAGAGCGTATGTATTGGTTGTCAGCACTGTAGCAATGCGTGTCCTTACGGCGCACCACAATACAATGCTAAGAAAGGTCATATGACGAAATGCGATGGTTGTTACCAACGTGTTTCTGAAGGCAAACAGCCTATCTGTGTTGAGTCTTGCCCACTTCGTGCATTGGAGTTTGGTGAAATCAATACACTTCGCGAGAAGTACGGCTCTGGTGCGGATGTGGCTCCACTGCCATCTTCAACAGAAACGCTACCAAACATCGTGATTAAGCTGAACAAAAACGCGAAGCCGACTGGCGATACCAGCGGTCACCTAGCAAACCCGAAGGAGGTGTAAGATGATTTTTCATGAGTGGTCTTTAATCTTCTTTACGGTGCTGGCGCAAACTGCGGTTGGTGGTTACTTACTGATTGGCGCACGTGCACTGGTACTTGGTCATGACGAAGAGAAGCTGAACAGCTACAAGGTTCCAATGTTTATCCTATGGGTACTGATGGGTCTTGGCTTCATGTTCTCGACAACGCACCTTGGCTCTCCACTGCGCGCGTTTAACGCTTTTAATCAGCTAGGTTCGGCTTGGTTGTCTAACGAAGTGTTCTTCGGTGCGGCATTCTTCGCTGTCGGTGGCCTGCAATGGTTACTGTCGGTAGTCAAGAAAGGTGGCGTTGCTATCCAGAAAGCACTGATGGTTGGCGCGATGGTACTGGGTGTTATCTTCATGTACGCGATGATCAACGTATACATGATCAACACAGTACCGACGTGGGACAACATCTACACACCACTGAGCTTCATCATGACGATGGTTGTGGGTGGCTTGCTGTTATCTCAGTTCGTGATTGTATTCGCAAACGACAGCCGCTTTACGGTTGACCGTAACATCACCATGTTGGCTGTTATCGCTGTTGCTATCAGCTTGCTTGTGACAGTAGGAAAACTGAACCTAATCGGAGACATCCAAACTTCAGCGGCAAAAGCGTCTGAGTTAGTCGATGGTTTAGGTAGCTATGTGATTCTTCAAGTGGCACTGCTAATGGCAAGCTTGTTGATTTGGATTCTACCTATGCTGAACAAAGCAAAAGTGAACCCAGTTAACCTTGGCTTAGCACTAGTATTGTTCTTGGCTTCAGAGTTAATCGGCCGTGGTTTGTTCTACAGCCTACATATGACAAGCGGTTTGTAATCGAGTTCTTACAGACATGAGTTGCGTGTAAACATCGCTGCTTGTTTGGTTATCTAGAAGGCTAGATAAACAAAAGGCCCAACACCTATTTAGATGTTGGGCCTTTTTATTTCGTTTTTTCTAGCGTTTTTAATACAGACTTAGCGAGTTCGCTTACATCGTTAGCTTACATAGCTACTTAATGATAGCCGCTGGAATAAACATGTCTTTTAATCGCTTAACCGAAGAATAAATACCAAACATCGGTTTGTTATCTAAATGCCTTCTCAGCATATCGGCGGCAACGGTCTTAATCACGTTGCGTTGGTCTTCACGCGAGTACTGACGATAAAACTCAAGTACCTGCCCCCACTCGCCTGCTTCAGTCGACAATGCAACGCTGAATGTGTTGCCTTCCAGCTTACCAGTCACCAAAGCCAATTCAGTTCCGCACTTATCTCTTGTTGCTCCAGCCAGCGCAAAGGTCGCGGCTAATGGATCGCTCTTTTCAAGTTCGCTCTCTTTTGGCTCAGCCATCACCCATGAGTGTCCGAAGCAATCTTCTATCTGCTCATTCAATTGCAGCCACGCTGACAGTGAACCTTTGGTCGACACTTCAGACACAGATAACGTCTTCTTTTTTTCCGCCATGATGTGTCCAATATGGTCAATCATCGGCTCATCAACACTAACGACATTACTCTCTAGCAGCTTGTAAACCATCTGCAGAAGCTTAACGCGAGTTTCTAAGTCTGCCTTAGGACCAAACAGTTTGACCTCAATGAACGGCAGATAAGAGCGATAACCAAGTTCATAACCTTCTGGCAGCTTTAGTTGATCCAAAACATCAGAGATACCGGACTCAGACAAACCAAACGTAAACAGTCGACTGCATTCAGAGGCAACCACTTGAGGGTAGGTACACGACAAGTCAGGAAGAATCTCAAACGTCACCATGCGCTTGAATTCACTTGGTACACCCGGCGTGAAATAGAAAGTCGCATCGTTAATTTTCAGTTTGAAGCCACAAGCCGTCCCCACAGGGTTATCGACAATCTCTGAACTCGCAGGTAACAAAGCTTGTTTAAGGTTGCTGTCTGGCATTGGCATGCCACGTCCAGAGAACATCTCTTCCATACGAGCAAGCCATTCAGGGAACATGACGAGTTTCTGCTCGGAAGCAGCTGCAGCGGCAGCAGCACTCATATCATCGGTTGTCGGGCCTAAACCACCATTAACGATAACCACATCATAGTTAAAGCTCAGCATCAGCAATTCTTCAACAAGAGCATTCATTTGATCACCCACAGTTGAGCGCTTAGCAAGCGCAAAACCATGCTGATAAAACTCAGCAGACATCCAAGCTGCGTTTGTATCTACAATGTCTCCATGAAGAACTTCTTCACCTGTGCTTAACATTGCGATTTTCGTCATATTTCTATCCCTTGTTGTCATAAAAAGACACTGCATTATTTACAAACTGGTCTATGGTTGAATTTGGAGCAATTCGCCTTTTCACTAATATTAATAATGTTAAACCTAAGGTTTTCTTAGGAAAAGCTATAAATTATTAGTTCCCTAAATCAGGCATTTAATAGATAATTGTGATCCTGATCAATTCCAAACTTTCTCATGGAGACCCTTGTGGCCAAATCACCGTTACTAGCAAAGGTTACTGCCGCATTTTCAATGCTAATGTCAGTTAACTCGGTTGCAAGCCAATACGACTTCGACCAGCCAATCAACCTTTCTTACTCGGATGAATGTGCTCAAGATTACTGTTTTAATGACAACTTGTACACCTACAAGCCTAGTACCAATTACGCACTGAGCGAATCGAGTGATGAGTACGACTTCTCAATCCAACAACCAAAACACATGTTGGTGAGTCAGGAGAAAGATTGGGATTACCTAATGGGTCAAACCTACACCATTCTTGGCTTGAGTGTCGCGACAGTGGGTCTAATGACTCTGCTCCCTGAAAGTATTACTAAGTGGGATGATGACCAACGTGATATCAGCTCATTAGGTAAAAAGTGGAAAGATAACGTTTCTGCTGGTCCAACATGGGACCGTGACGAACACTTCCTAAACTACGTAATGCACCCATATTTCGGTGGTGTTTACTACACCGCAGCTCGACACGCAGGTTACGACGAGTTTGAGTCATTCTTATACTCTTGGACTATGTCGACGTTCTTCTGGGAATACGGCGTAGAAGCGTTTGCAGAAGTACCTTCATGGCAAGATCTCTTCATCACACCTTTCTTCGGTGCGGTTGTCGGTGAAATGATGCTAGAAGCAGAGCAGGATATCATTGCTTCAGGTGGCGAAGTGATGGGCTCTCAAACCATGGGTGATGTGTCGCTATTTTTCCTTAACCCTGTTGGACACATTCACTACTGGGTAAGTGACGCATGGGGCGGTGATGCAGAAGTTAACCTGAATACTAACCCTTGGTGGGATAACCAAGACGCTGCACGTTTTGCTTACGATGCTGGCGCACCATACGACTCTCAGTTTGTTGGTATGAACTTCAAAGTAACGTTCTAATTCGTCTCTAGTACTACTCAATATAAGTTATTGAATATAAGTTGCTGAATCATCAATCACAGTGACAACTCTTCTAAAAAGCGGCTCTCTAGCCGCTTTTTTTGTGCCCTACTCTTCATTCTCTTTTTTTTGCATCGAAGCTTAGTTTCAAAAATTGACCTAGGTCAAACATTGTTCGATGTAACCTTCTACACTGAAATTAAAGAACTTTATCGCGTGATATCAAACATTTAATTAGCAAAGAATAATTGAAACCTTGGGGGCTGATATGAACAGTACATTTATCGTAAACTTTATCGGAAAAGCATCACCAGCAACAATCAAACAGCTTGCTGCGGTTACTCACGAAAACGACGGCAAATGGCTCATCAGTAAAGTGAACTTTATTGAAGACCAAGTCGCAGGCGTACTAAAGGTTCAACTTCCAGCCATCAACGAATCGATTGTAAAAGAAGCGTTCAGCGCCAATCCAGATCTCATCGTGCAGTTTGTCGATTCCGATCATACACACAATGTTCAAGACACGGTCCATCACTTGAGACTCGACTCTAACGACCGAGCAGGTATCGTCAACGAAGTGACTCATGTATTGGATAGACAAGGAATCAGTATTCTCGATATGGATTGTCACCGCGTCTTTATCGCTGGTGGCGGCGGTGTTAGCTCAAGTCTATTCACATCAAAAATCGCCGTTAAGCTGCCAATCGAAGTACAGATCGACGACGTAGTTAATGAACTCGAAACGCTCAGTGAAGATACTCGTGTGATGATTGAAAGCTAAATAAACAAAATTAAAGAACAAAAAAGAGCAGCTCATTAGCTGCTCTTTGTATTGCTCTGAACTTGTGATTCAGTTACTTAACTGACCATTGTGATAATGAGCGTTTGAAGTCTTCATAGCCGAATTCATTTAGCTTCTGAACTTCACCACTGCTACGTTCACAGTAGATTGAAGGCATTTTAAGGCCATTGAACCAGTTCAATTTCACCATTGTGTAACCCGCGCTGTCTAACAGATGCAGCTTTTGACCAATCTTAAGTGGCTCATCAAAGCTCGCTTCGCAGAACTGATCGCCCGCAAGACATGAACACGAACCAATCACGTAGTCATGGCTGCCTGTTTCTGATGCTTCCAATACTGATGCGGGCTCATTGTAGATAAGCGTGTCAAGGCGGTGCGCCTCAGTCGCTGAATCCACAATCGCTGTTTTCTTCACGTTCTCAACAATATCGACCACTGTCACAACTAGGTCGGTTGTTTTAGTGATGATCGCTTCACCCGGCTCAAGATACATCTGCACACCGTGCTTTTCAGAGAAGGCTTTCAGCGCAAGACCGAGTTTTTCGATGTCATAGCCAGGCCATGTGAAGAACACACCTCCGCCCATGCTCACCCAGTCCAACTTATCTAAGTGCTCACCAAACTGTTCTGAGATTGAATCAAGCAGGCCGATAAACGCATCGACGTCTTTGTTCTCACAGTTCATGTGGAACATCACACCATTAATCTCATCGAAAATTTCTGGTTTGATGTGGTCAGCTTGCACGCCCAAACGCGAGAATTGACGTGCTGGATTCGCCAAGTCTTGCCCTGCGTAGCTCACGCCCGGATTTAAACGTAAACCCAGTGAAGCTTTACCTTCAACAATATGACGGTAAGCAACAAGTTGGCTTTGAGAGTTGAAGATCATCTTGTCGCAGATGTCAGCAACCTCTCTCACGTCATCTTCACTGTAGCCCACACTGTAAGCATGAGTTTCACCGCCAAAAGTTTCGTGACCTAATTTCACTTCATAAGGGCCAGAACTAGTAGTACCGTCTAGGTACGGTTTGATGATGTCAAACACGCCCCAAGTCGAGAAGCACTTAAGCGCAAGTACCAATTTCACACCTGAAATCTCTTTCAGTTGCTTGGCTTTTTCTAAGTTCGCAATCAACTTGTCTTCGTTGATCATGAAATATGGGGTTTTTAGTTCTTCTTTCTTAAACGTCATTTTTGTAAACACTCAAGCAGCATCTATAGATGGAAAGGTAAATTAACAATTTTGGTGTGATTTATTTTAATTTTGTCCTGTCCGAGCGCAGTGAGTTACAAAATCAAAATAAATGATACCAAAGCTTCAAGGCTATCATCATCGAAAAGGGAACAATCCATGTCCCCTTTAATTAGCAATCAAAACAAGAAATCAGTTCTTATTTTTTCAGCTCATGAATCACTGGAAGACCTTGGCCTGCTTCAAGCTCTTGAACATGCCAATCTAGACCAATTTCCGGCATAGTTGCTAGGAACGGATCTGGATTTAACTGTTCCATGTTGAACACGCCTTTATCAGCCCATTCGCCACGGAAGAACTGAAGTGCAGCGGTAATCGCTGGAACACCAGTTGTGTAAGAGATCGCTTGGTGCTCTACGTCTTCGTAAGCCACTTCGTGGTCTGCGTTATTGTAGATGAATACGCTACGCTCTTTACCATCTTTCTTACCTTGAACCCAAGTACCGATACACGTTAAACCAGTGTAACCCGGAGCTAGAGATGTTGGATCCGGTAGTAGTGCTTTAAGAACATGCAGAGGCTGAACCACAGTACCATCGTGCAGTGTTAGCGGATCTGGGCTAAGAAGACCGATATCACGCATGCAGTTGAAGTAGTTCAAGTATGCATCACCAAAGCCCATCCAAAATTCGATACGCTTAGCTGGGATGAACTCTTTCATTGAACGAACTTCATCGTGCGCCATTGAGTAAACTTTGTGAGAACCACAGTTCGGGAATTCAAACTCAAGCATACGAGAGTGACAAGGTACTTGTTTCCACTCTTCATTTTCCCAGTAGAAAGAATCGCCTTGGATCTCAAGCATGTTGGTTTCTGGGTCAAAGTTTGTCGCAAACTTCTTGCCGTGGTCACCAGCATTCACATCCATTACATCAATTGAGTCAATCTCATCGAACAAGTGCTTAACCGCGTATGCAGCAAAGATTGATACCACACCTGGATCGAAACCAGCACCAAGAATACCTGTGATGCCTGCTTCAGCGAACTTCTCACGGTAGCCCCACTGCCAATCGTAAGCTTGTGGTACTTGTTGGCCTTCAGAACATAGGTCAACCGCTACCGATGTATCTAAATAAGAAACTTTAGATTGGTAACATGCTTCCATGATTGCCATGTTTACCCAAGGAGGACCAGCGTTGATCACTAGATCCGGCTGAACTTCTTTAATCAAAGCAACAAGCGCATCAACATCATCAGCGTCTACTGAACGTGCTTCTAGTTTCTTAGTTGAATCTTTAAGGTTGTTTTTGCCCTTGATAGATTCGATGATTTTTTCACACTTCGCGATTGTGCGAGAAGCGATTGTGATATCACCCAGTACTTCGTTATTTTGTGCTGCTTTGTGTGCAATAACCCAACCAACGCCGCCTGCACCAATTTGTAGAATAGCCATAGTATTAATTACCCTTGTTGTTCTGCTAGCTCAGTGGCTAGAGTTTGAATTTTGTTAATTAGAGATTTGAAATCTGATGTCTTTAGGCACGGATTCAAGATAGTGAATTTAAGCGCACTCTTACCATCCACGACCGTTTCACCGAGTACTGCAACACCACGAGTCAGCGCTTCCAGTCTTAGCGTTTGATTCAATTTGTCTAAATCTAGCTCGCCGTTTGCTGACGGCTTAGATCGGAACAGCACTGTTGATAGTGACGGCTCTGCGAGTAGCTCTAAGTCAGCTTGGTTTTGAATCAGGTCTGCCACTTCTAGCGTTTGCTCAAGAAGATGGTCGTACATATCACCCAACTGCTTTGGTCCAACGCTTTGCATCGTCATGAAGACTTTCAATGCATCGAAACGCTTGGTGGTCGCAATAGACTTATCGACTAGATTTGGCAGTTCATCGTGTTCGCGGTTTAGGTAATCTGCGTGATGTAGAAGGTACTTAAAGTTCGCTTTGTCTTTCAACAATACCGCGCCGCAGCTGATTGTTTGATAGAACAATTTGTGGAAATCGACACTCACAGAGTCCGCTTTTTCGATGCCTTGTAAGCGAGCCTTGTGGCTACTCAAGATAAGCGCGCCACCGTATGCACTGTCGACATGGAACCAAAGGCCTTGCTGACTTGCGATTTCTGCAATCGCATCAAGGTCATCGATAGCACCATGATCGGTTGTGCCCGCAGTACCAATCACAGCAAAAGGAATCAGACCTTGTGCTTTCAGTGCTTTCACTTCTGCGTCTAGCAAGTCAGGCTTGATAGTGCCGTTTGCATTGGTATCAACACAGCACACTGCCGCTTCGCCTAGCCCTAGTAGAGAGGCTGACTTTTGAACCGTGAAGTGAGATTTCTTTGAACATAAGATACGCAGCTTGCTCGCGTATTCTGGTAAGCCAAGCTTTTGGATAGAATGACCATTGTGCTTATCCGCAACCCAGTCTCTCGCAAGCAATAAACCCATTAGGTTACTTTGCGTGCCTCCGCTAGTGAAAACACCGTCAGCTTGTGCGCCAAGTTGGTATTTGTCACACATCCAATCCACAACGCGCTGCTCAACATAAGTCGCAGCCGATGCTTGGTCCCATGAATCCATTGATTGATTCAACGCCGCGATAATCGATTCCGCTGCTACCGAAGCCATAAGAGGAGGAGTGTGAAGGTGTGCAATGCAATCTGGGTGTTGCACGAAGATGGAGTTTGCAGCGACAAGGTCTGCAGTACTATCTACAACATCAACCAAAGCGTGTTGATTGTTATCAAGGTCGACAGCATTGATAGCTGCTTCTAGCACTTTTGGATCTAAACCCGAATAAGGGGTTTCAACCTGTTCAAAAACCGCTTTCATCGCTTGAGTGGTTTGGTTCATCACGTTAGCAAATTCGTCGCTACCGCCTAAACCTGTATGGATGAAATGCTTGTTCCATTCTTGGTTTGCTTGTTCGCTTGAAGCTGGGTCTTGTTGTAAGCCACCACCAGCTGCGATGATCGCTTCTTCCATTACGCGGAGTGCAAAGTCAATCTGCTCAAAAGAGATAATCATTGGCGGAAGGAAACGAATTACCGAGCCATCACGACCACCCTTTTCAACCATCAAGCCACGCTCTAACGCTGCTCGTTGAATCGCTAGGGTTAGTTCGCCGTCTGATTGTGGTTCGCCAAACTTGTTAAGCTCACCATTTGGTTGTTTGATCTCAGCACCGAGCATCAGGCCTTTACCACGAACTTCAGCAATACAGCTAACGCGTGATTGAATCTTCTCAAGCCCGTGACGTAAATATTGGCCTGCGATGTTCGCGTGCTCAACTAAGCCATCTCGTTCGATGATCTCCAACGCCTTAGCGCCAGAGACCATTGCTAATTGGTTACCACGGAATGTACCGGTGTGCTCACCCGCTTTCCATGTATCAATGCTCTTATCGAACACAAGCAGCGACATAGGCAGTCCGCCACCAATCGCTTTAGATAAACATAAGATATCTGGATTAACACCAGACTCTTCAAACGCAAATCGATGGCCAGTTTTGCCCACACCACACTGAATCTCATCAAAAATCAGTAGGATGCCGTGCTCATCACAGATGCGACGTAGGCCTTGTAACCAAGATGCTGGAGCAGGAATCACACCGCCCTCACCTTGCACAGGCTCAACGATCATCGCCGCCGGTTTCATTATGCCAGACTCGTCATCATTCAACATACGTTCGATGTAACGAATGCTCGCGTTAGCACCCGCTTCACCACCAATACCAAACGGGCAGCGTAGGTTGTATGGGAAAGGCATGAAGTGCACATCAGACATCAAGCCGCTACGACGCTCTTTAGTGCCGAGGTTACCCATCATACCCATGGTGCCGTTCGTCATACCATGGTAAGCACCACGGAAAGCAAACATGGTGTTGCGACCTGTGGTTTGCTTGGCGAGCTTGATCGCCGCTTCCACAGCGTCAGCGCCAGATGGGCCACAGAATTGAAGAACCGAGTTATTTGAAAAGTCTTGAGGAAGAAAAGCTTTAACTCGCTTGATAAACGTCTCTTTTGCTTGAGTCGTGATATCAAGTGTTTGGTATGGCAAACCAGAATCGAGTTGGTCTTTAAGTGCTTGGTTAATCTCAGGGTGGTTGTAACCCAGAGAAAGTGTACCTGCACCGGCTAAGCAATCGAGAAAGAGTTGGCCACGAGTATCTTCAACTAAAGCGCCACATGCTCGTTTAATAGCAATAGGCAGGCGTCTTGGGTAAGAGCGAACATCCGACTCATGCTGTTCTTGCTCTAGCAAAATAGCGTCAGGTGTTAGGTCGTACGTTCCCTCTAAGATAGGAACCATAGTTGAAAATGAATTTGCGATAGTATTGATATCGACTTCAAAGGCGGTAGTCATAAAAGTCCCCTTGAATGTGTTCATACTCACCTCCATCAGACGCAATTACCCACCAACTCTCGTTAAATTTGGAGAGAGTTCATAGTGAAGTACACGTATTGTCTAGAAATGAGATATAGCTGTACGCTCGCATAAGTCAAATGACGAATACGAAATTAAGCCGTCTTAAGACAGCGATAAATTGTTAGCGTGAGCTCAAGGTTCAGTAATGCTACTGTTTTGAAGAATTGGACATTTTTGCAGGATCGGGCAGCTATGAGGAGCTGGTCCCTTTGGAAATGCAGAGCTGATTAGCAATGTTGTAATTAGTGTGTTCAATGTTGGGTTTCCCATTAACATGACGAACTGCGCCATAAGTATCCCGTCTATCAGCTAAAGGACTAGCCAATACCTACCCTACGTAATGTCCCAATCAGCAAGAATGGTCACTACGCGTATCCCCCAGAAGCAATCGTTGCTCTTCTTGAACATTTTCATTCCGAGATTGCGCGGGAAAGTAACATAAAGTGAAATGAACGATCAATAGTTTTTAGTAATAGCTTGATAAATAGCAGCGGTGGCTAAGCAATTGCTGTAAATATCGTCACACTATCGTTTGGAAAAGAGATCCCCGGTTCATTCGTTCCTCATACCCGAGGATGACGACGTGGGGTTATAAACGTTGCTAGAGAAGCTTTTAGGTCATGGCGTCACTCCCTAGAGCGAGGTATGAATTCATAGAGAACCCCTTACAACATGTCATTGTATTGCTTTATTCAAGAAACTATCTGATGCAATAGATTAAACTGAAGTTAATCAGCAAGCGGCAAGAGATCCCCGGTTCATTCGTTCCTCACAACCGAGGATGACGACGTGGGTGTACAGGCGGTGTTAGTGATGGCTTTGAGGCTGTGGCGCCTTTCCGTCATTCCTTAGCCTGAAGAATGAGTTCATTGGGAGTCCCTTACAACATGTCGATGTATTGTTTTATTCAGAAACTATCTGATGCAATAGATTAAACTGAAGTTAATCAGCAAGCGGCAAGAGCTCCCCGGTTCGCTCGTTCCTCACGCCCGAGGATGACGACGTGGATTTATAAACGTTACTAGAGAGACTTTGAGGTCATACCGTCTTTCCGTTATTCCCTAGCACGAGGAACGAGTTCATAGGGAATCTCGCTTTTAAAAACTAACTTGATTGCAAAATTTGAAACAGAGATAGAAATGAATGTTGAGTGCGGATTCGAACAAGAAGAGTTCTTAAACGTAAAAGCTAAACGTCAGAAACCAAAAAGCCCGAACATTTCTGTTCGGGCTTCTTAATTTGGAGCGATACATCGGGTTCGAACCGATGACCTCAACCTTGGCAAGGTTGCGCTCTACCAACTGAGCTAGTATCGCATTTGCTTTATCGAGATAAAGACTTTAATAGATGGTGCCCCGGGCCGGACTTGAACCGGCACAGCGCGAACGCCGAGGGATTTTAAATCCCTTGTGTCTACCAATTCCACCACCAGGGCACGCAATTCTTTATTGCGATGCCGATTACTGAAAAGTAAAACACCATCTTAATGCTGACGCCAGTCAACATTACAAAATTTGGAGCGATACATCGGGTTCGAACCGATGACCTCAACCTTGGCAAGGTTGCGCTCTACCAACTGAGCTAGTATCGCATTTTCATTCAAATTCTTTCTAGAAGAAAGAGAGAATGGAGGCGCCTCCCGGAGTCGAACCGAGGTCCACGGATTTGCAATCCGCTGCATAGCCACTCTGCCAAGGCGCCTTAGTAACTCCAATCGAATCGCTCATTGCCATCCTCTTGGGTACGGGATGCATTCTACGGATTCAGACGATTGAGTCAATATTATTTTTGTATTTTTAATTCGTTTGAATAGATTTCATACGAAACAGGCCAAATAGCTGACTTTATGTTCAAAACACACTGTGAGCGGGTTATTCAAAGGAGATCTATATCACATTAGATATCCACTATTGATAACTTAACCTTAGGTTAAAGATCAAAAAAGCGAGCCTCAGCTCGCTTCTTCATCAATGATGTTTTTCGTCTAACAAATCGTCTTTGGCAGCCATCAAGTATTGTGCCATTGACCAATAAGTAAGAACGGTGGCGACATACAGTGCAATGTAACCTACCCACACCATCCAGTCGTCGTATCTCCAGATAAGTACCCAAAGAGCGAACATCTGAGAAACCGTTTTGACTTTACCAACCCAAGATACCGCAACACTTGCGCGTTTACCGATTTCAGCCATCCATTCACGAAGCGCTGAAATGATGATCTCACGAGCAATCATGGTCACGGCTGGAATAGTTATCCAAATAGAGTGGTAATGCTCTGTAATCAGGATAAGAGCCGTAGCGACCAACACTTTGTCAGCCACAGGGTCAATGAAGGCACCGAAGCGAGACGTTTGCCCTAACTTACGAGCTAGCATGCCATCTAGCCAATCAGTGAAACCGGCTACCCAAAACACCATCGCAGCAGCGAAAGGAGCCCATTGATAAGGTAGATAGAAAACGACAACGAATACTGGGATCAAAAATAGTCTCAGTAAGGACAAAATGTTAGGTATATTCAAACGCATATTATTGGGCTCTTATTAATTGCGCTTTAATGGTGCGGGATTTTTACTATTGTTTCAATGCTTGATAAATGTTTTCTGCCAAAGAATGACTAATGCCCGGCACTTTGGCTATTTCTTCGACAGTTGCACGCTTAAGTTCTTGTAAGCCACCCATATATTTCAGCAAAGCTTGACGACGTTTAGCTCCTACCCCTTCAATTCCTTCCAAAGCACTGGTTCTGCGCGTTTTACCACGTTTCGCCCTGTGCCCTGCAATCGCATGATTATGGCTCTCATCACGAATGTGCTGGATAAGATGCAGCGCTGGTGCATCGCTAGGTAAATTAAACTCTTCACCTTCAAGGGTTACCAAAGTTTCTAAACCCGGTTTACGCGTCACGCCTTTCGCAATACCCATCATTCTTGGTCTAAACGGCCAATCACCCCAATATTGAGAAATGATCTCATGAGCGCGGTTTAGCTGACCTTTACCACCATCGATAAAGATGATGTCTGGGATCTTGTCGATATCGAGTTGCTTCGAATAACGTCTCTCAAGCGCCTGAGCCATCGCTGCGTAATCATCGCCACCTGTAATGCCGGTGATGTTGTAACGACGGTACTCTGGTTTAACCGGGCCTTCTTGATTGAACACCACACACGACGCAATCGTGCTTTCACCCATGGTATGACTGATATCAAAACATTCCATGCGCTTGATAGCATCCATCGACAGCACTTCTTGGAGCTCTTTGAAGCGCTGATTAATCGTCATCTTGTGATTAATCTTGGTGGTAATAGCCGTCAATGCATTGGTATTAGACAATTTAAGGTAACGACCTCGAGTACCTGAAGGGTTGGTATTGAAGTGAATCTTACGACCCGCTACTTCACACAAGGCTTCTTGAATCGGTGTGACATCTTCCATCAAATCGGCATTGAGAATCAAACGGGTTGGGATGGTTCTCGCTTCACTATGCGCAAGATAGTATTGGCTTAAAAAGCTCGAAAAGACCTCTTCTCGCACCGTATTGTTGGGAATTTTAGGGAAATGGCTTCTACTGCCTAAAACCTTGCCTTGGCGAATCATCAAGATATGAATACACGCTACGCCATTCTCTTGAGCAAATCCCAACACGTCCATATCTTCCATTGAATCGTCAGATACGTATTGTTGTTCTTGCACACGTCGAATCGCTTGGATTTGATCACGGAAAGCGGCAGCTTGTTCAAAACGAAGCTCACGGCTTGCCTTGTCCATTTTGTCGATGAGCGTCTCAAGGACTAATTTGTCTTTCCCTTGCAGGAACAGACGAACGTAGTCGATAAGTTCACTGTACTCTTCATCAGAGATGATTGAGCTAACACATGGCGCAGCACAACGACCAATCTGATACATCAAACACGGGCGCGTTCTATTGGCATAAACCGTATCTTCACACTGGCGGGCAGGGAAAATCTTTTGGATTAGGTGTAGCGTCTCACGCACAGCGCCGGAATCAGGGTAAGGACCAAAGTATTCGCCCTTTTTCTTCTTAGCACCACGGTGCATCGACAAACGAGGATGCTTGTGACCGCTAATAAAAATATAAGGGTACGACTTATCATCACGCAAAAGTACGTTGTATTTAGGCAAGTACTGCTTGATGTAGTTGTGCTCAAGAATGAGCGCTTCTGTTTCCGTGTGCGTTACAGTGACATCGATCTTGTCAATATTACTAACTAGAGCGCGTGTTTTTTCACTGTCGACTTTTTTACGGAAATAACTGGAAAGGCGTTTTTTGAGGTTCTTAGCTTTACCGACGTAAATAACGGCAGCCTCGGCGTTATACATTCGATAAACGCCGGGCTGCTCTGTTACTGTCTTGAGGAATGAGACTGAGTCAAACAAGTTGGTCACTATACGATCTCAGTGTTAAAGGGTCTCAGTGTCTAACATTCCATGTCTAATCGCTAAATGCGTCAGCTCTACATCGCCACTGATATCCAGCTTACTGAACAAGCGGTAGCGGTAACTGTTGACTGTTTTAGGACTTAGATTGAGTTGTTCTGAAATATCCGTCACTTTCTGACCTTTGGTAATCATCATCATGATTTGAAGTTCACGTTCAGATAAGTCTGCGAATGGATTTTCAGACGCAGGCGAGAATTGGCTCAAAGCCATCTGCTGCGCAATTTCTGGTGAAATGTATCGTTGGCCACTATTAACCACTCGAATTGCATTTACCATTTCATCCGGACCTGCCCCTTTAGTAAGGTAACCAGCAGCTCCAGCTTGCATCACTTTAGTTGGAAACGGATTTTCCGTATGAACAGTTAAAACGATGATTTTAACATCAGGGTTGAAACGCAAGATCTTCTTGGTTGCTTCTAAGCCACCAATACCAGGCATATTCATATCCATCAAAATAACGTCAGTATTGTTAGTACGACACCATTTTGCAGCATCTTCACCGCTTTCAGCTTCCCCTGCTACGTTCATTCCACGGACGTCTTCAATAATACGTCGTATCCCTGTGCGAACCAGCTCGTGATCATCTACAAGGAAAACATTTATCAAACTTGTATCTCCACACTATTAATTGGCTCTGCAACCACTGTGTCATTTCATCTGTTTGAAACAATTGAACAAAGGAACAGTGGATCGCAGCATTGAGTACATCTTAACTTAATTACTAAAAAAAAGCTCTGTTGAATATGTGCTGAAACACGAACTTTAGCAAGTACTTATTAACAAATAAGCTAACTAAAACAACAAGCTTTTTCTAAAAATCAACCAGTTAAAACAACACCCAATAAAATTACATAAGATAAAGATATTTTCAATACCATTGAATAACCATTCGCGACAATTTCACTTATTTGCTTATAGAGTCCCGTTATTTGCCTCTACTAACTAGAATTTAGTTAGTATTTTTACTGCCTTTTGTGCGCAGAAGGTCGCTAGATGGTAGTATTCGATTCCCCATTTCAATAGGTTACTACATTGGATATTCAGCAAGGCTTTGTACTCACAAGACAAGCAAGAGATTTTTCAGGGCGCACACAAATCGACTTGTGGTTAAGCACCCCTCAAGGCCCTACTCTGCTGACGATTCAAAATGAAAAACCGGTATTTTTTGTCGCTCAATCTGACGTTGAGGCATGTCAGGCAATCGCAGCGAAAGAGTCGATCGATTGCCAATTTAAGCCTCTAGAATTAGCCACATTCGAGCAAACACCTCTCGCCGCGTGTTACACCTCACTGTCGAGAAGCAGCTTTGGTTTAGCGCAAGCCTTTCACAACGAAGAAATCCAAACCTTTGAAAGCGATATTCGACTCGCCGATCGATTCTTGATGGAACGTTTTATCAAGGGAAGTATTGAGTTCACCGGATCTGCTGTGCAAAAAAATCAGCATCGTCGAGTCTCAAACGCAAAATGCCGAGCAGGTGATTACTTACCCAGTCTATCTGTGGTCTCGCTTGATATTGAGTGTTCGGAAAAAGGCGTGCTTTATTCAATTGGCCTAGACAGCCCGATGGACAGCCGAGTAATCATGGTCGGCGAAGCACAACAAGCTGAAACCAATATCCAATGGGTTGCCAACGAGAAAGCGCTACTTGAAGCCATGATAGCTTGGTTCTCTGAATTTGATCCTGACATCATCATTGGCTGGAATGTTATCGACTTCGATTTTAGGCTGCTGCACAAACGTTCAGAATGGAACGAAGTGAAGCTCAACATCGGCAGAGACAACCAACCGAGCTTTTTCCGCAGTTCTGCTCAAAATCAGCAAGGTTTTATCACGATTCCGGGGCGCGTTGTCTTGGATGGTATTGATATGCTCAAGACAGCGACCTACCACTTCCGTTCTTGGTCTCTTGAGTCGGTATCGCAAGAGCTGCTTGGGGAAGGCAAAGACATCCATAACGTTCATGACCGTATGGATGAGATAAACCGAATGTTTAAGTTCGATAAACCCTCACTCGCTAAGTACAACCTTCAAGACTGCGTACTGGTAAACAGCATCTTCGAGCACACTCACCTACTCGACTTCGCGATTGAGCGCTCTCGATTAACCGGTGTTGAGCTGGATCGCGTTGGTGGCTCTGTTGCGGCCTTTACTAACTTATATCTGCCTCAAATCCACAGAGCGGGTTATGTCGCACCGAACTTAGAGCCAGAGAATTGGATTGCGAGCCCCGGCGGTTATGTGATGGATTCAATTCCCAATCTGTACGACTCGGTTTTGGTACTCGATTTTAAGAGCCTGTATCCATCGATCATTCGCTCGTTTCTGATTGACCCTATGGGACTAATTGAAGGGTTGAAGCTTGAACTAGGCCCAGCAGAAAACCAAGCCGTTGATGGCTTTCGAGGTGGGCAATTCCACCGCTCTAAACACTTCTTGCCCGAGATGATCGAAAACCTTTGGGCTGCACGTGATGTGGCGAAGAAGAACAACGAGAAAGCGTTCTCTCAGGCGATTAAGATCATCATGAACTCATTCTATGGTGTGTTAGGTTCGTCTGGTTGTCGTTTCTTCGATACCCGGTTAGCGTCTTCAATTACCATGCGTGGACATGAGATCATGAAGCAAACCAAGGTTCTGATCGAAGACAAAGGCTATCAAGTGATTTACGGCGATACCGATTCAACCTTCGTGTCTCTGAACGGCAGTTATGATCAGCAAAAAGCAGACGAGATCGGGAACACACTGGTCGCTTACATCAACGATTGGTGGACGAATCACTTAAAAGAGACCCACAACCTAACCTCAATACTCGAATTGGAATACGAGACTCACTATCGCAAGTTTCTAATGCCGACCATTAGAGGTTCAGAAACCGGCTCGAAGAAACGTTATGCCGGATTAATCACTCAAGGCGATAAAGAAAAGATCATATTTAAAGGGCTTGAGAGTGCTCGCACCGATTGGACACCTCTCGCACAGCAATTCCAACAAACCTTGTATGAGATGGTGTTTCACAATCAAGATCCAACCGACTACGTCAGACAGTTTGTTGATGAAACCTCTGCTGGCAAACATGATGATTTATTGGTGTATCAAAAGCGCTTACGCCGCAAATTACATGAATACCAAAAGAACATTCCGCCGCAGGTTCGCGCAGCTCGTATGGCCGATGAGATCAATGCTCAGTTAGGGCGCCCTCTTCAATACCAAAATAAAGGACGCATTGAGTATTTGATTACTCTGAGTGGCCCTGAGCCAAAGGAGTACTTGAAAAATGGTATCGATTATCAGCATTACATCGACAAGCAGATTAAACCGGTCGCAGAGGCTATCTTACCCTTCATCGGTTTAGATTTTGAACGAGTCAGCGGGCAGCAGCTAGGTCTGTTCTAGATTGAGCCCTCTTTTCGAGGCGACATTAGACTCGAGATATCTATTAAAACTCGAGCCAAACATCAAAAAGAAAAAAGCAGAGAAGTGCTGTGTTACTCAGCCCGCTCTGCTTTTTAGTATTCATTGGGAGGTTACGAATCTCTATCCGATTCTGAACTCGGTTTTCTGATACTGCTTAATCAACCACTCACCAAAGCCATCAAGAATACCGATCACCGAACGTTTAGGGATTGGTCGACCAGAAAGTAAAATGCCCAACCTTTGGATTTCGACTTCTCGATCTGGGTGATACTTCAAGAACTGTTGGCCACATTCAACAGGATCATCGTACCAATATTTATCGCGGTACATCACCAGTGAGTAACTCGCCCGTAGAAGCTTCTTGGCAATAATCACCTGCGCAGCGACTTGTTGTTCTGGCGTTGTCGCTCGTGCGATCTTGTTGCGATACACCGCCAACCAGTTTTCCGCATCCATATTCCAGTGCTTAGCGATTTCCCAACTTGTTTCAAAATCACCATAGCAGTCTGATAAGTCTTCACCATGCACACACACGGCTAAATGCTTGAGCATAAAACCCCAAGTGAAGATATTGTCGAAATCGACTATCTCACTCACTAAGGTAGTTTTTATCGCCACTTGAGTTACCTGCGGGAAGCTCTTTTGGAAACGCCATTTGATGGTGTTCAACAAAGTGGTTCGTTGGTCAGGAAACGGTCGATGGGTCACCACAACCACATCTAGATTGGAGCGACCGAAGACGGCTTGCTTACGAGCCACACTGCCATAAATATAAATACTGTGCAGATTAGATCCTAACCCACCTTTTAGAAAGGTAATCAGATCGTTAACCACAGGTTGAAATTCAGGTTGAAAAGGCTGTGTTGGGTCAATAACGGGTAGCTGCATAGGTCGTTTCGGTAAATAAAATAATGATTTAACTATAACTCTATGATCGCCTAGGTGACTTTATGATTCAAGCTATTCCTATTTATAGCATCTCCGAGATATAATCAGCGGATAGACCCACTAAGGACAAACACAAAATGCCTAGAGCAAGTGAAATTAAAAAAGGTTTTGCTATCACAGTAGAAAGCAAAACAGTGATCGTTAAAGATATCGAAGTAACAACACCAGGCGGCCGTGGCGGCCAAAAGATTTACCGCTTCCGTGGTAACGATGTAGCAACTGGCGTTAAAACTGAAGTTCGCCACAAGGCTGACGAAATTGTTGAAACTATTGACGTAACTAAGCGTGCAGTAATGTTCTCTTACGTTGATGGCAACGAGTACATCTTCATGGACAACGAAGATTACACACAATTCATCTTCAACGGTGAGACTATCGAAGACGAACTACTGTTCATCAACGAAGAAACTCAAGGCATGTACGCGATCCTTATCGACGGCAACGCTGCAACGCTTGAGCTACCAACATCTGTTGAACTAGTTATCGAAGAGACTGATCCTTCAATCAAAGGTGCATCAGCGTCTGCTCGTACTAAGCCTGCTCGTCTTTCTACAGGTCTTACTATTCAAGTACCTGAATACATCGCGACTGGCGACAAAGTAGTAGTAAACACTGCTGAACGTAAATACATGAACCGCGCAAGCTAAGATACTTATTATGACCGAAGCTAACGACCTAATGTCTTATGACGACGCAATTGACACTGCATACGACATCTTCCTAGAGATGGCACCTGACAACCTAGAGCCTGCAGACGTGATTCTTTTCACTGCTCAGTTTGAAGATCGTGGCGCAGCAGAGCTTGTTGAAACTGGCGATGATTGGGTTGAACATGTTGGCTTTGAAGTCGACAAAGAGATCTACGCTGAAGTGCGCATTGGTCTTGTGAATGAAGCTGATGACGTTCTAGACGACGTATTTGCTCGCATGTTAATCAGCCGTGATCCAGAACATAAGTTCTGTCACATGCTGTGGAAACGTGACTAATACCGCTGTTGACGCTCATCAGCATGAGTAAACAAGTATTCATGTAAGCGAGTTAAAAGTTAGCCGAGCCGATTGCTCGGCTATTTTTATCACGCCATTTCTCATCATGATTACTCACTTTCATCATCAACGTTAGATTCACTGATTATGACCAAAGCAAAAACAGACACACAATCAAAAGGCTATGCCTGCATTGGCCTAGTTAACCCAAAGACGCCTGAAAACGTAGGCTCTGTAATGCGAGCTGCTGGCTGCTACGGCGCCAACTCTGTGTTTTACACTGGCACACGCTACGACCATGCGCGAAAATTCCATACCGACACCAAAGAAAAGCACTTAGCCCTGCCTTTGATTGGTGTTGAAGAGCTGAAAGATATTATTCCAGTAGGCTGCGTGCCGGTTGCTGTTGATCTGATTGAAGGTGCTAAGCCTCTACCTGATTACAAGCACCCACCACGCGCGTTTTACATTTTTGGCCCAGAAGATGGCACGCTAAAGAAAGAGATCACAGATTTCTGTCGTGAGACGATTTACGTTCCGACCAACGGCTGCATGAACCTAGCAGCATCAGTGAATGTAGTGCTTTACGACCGATTAGCGAAAGGCGATAACTTCTCGAATCATAAGTAAATAGAACGAGATACGAGATGCGAAAAGATTTATAGATACGTGTAAACGAGATAAGAGATGCGAAGAGCATGCTTACTGCCGATTATGGCAGTATGTTTTCGATACTCGATTACTCGCATCCCGAATCTTTTATTTCTTCTAGACGTAAAAAAACCTGCTCAATGAGCAGGTTTTTTAGTATTCAGTGCTTTTAGCTAATGAAGCTTTACGCGCAATAAATTACGTAATTACTGACGTGTTCTTGGCTTAGCTGGTTTAGCCGGACGACCGTTGTTCAGTTTAGGCTTACTTTTGTTAGCCTGAGGTTTGCCTTTGTTTGCAGCTGGAGCGCTACGACCTGAATCAGGTGTTGTAGTACCGCGAGTTGCAGGCTTCTTACGCTTAGTTTGGTTGCTACGGCCTTTTGGTGCGTTTGCACGCTCTTCATGACGTTTAACAGCACGACGAATTTTTTGGCTACGAGAACGCTCACGCTTACGAGAAGTGTTTGAAGGATCAAGATCCAACAGTGTCTCTTTCTCAGGCTTAAGCTCAACAAGCTCACGCAGGTAGTTAACTTCTTGAAGATCTAGCTCTTTCCAACCGCCACGAGGCAGTTTCTTATCAAGGTAGATATCACCGTAACGTACACGTTTCAGGCGGCTTACTGTCGTTTCTTGAGATTCCCAAAGACGACGAACTTCACGGTTACGACCTTCGTTAATCGCTACGTAGAAAGTATGGTTCATACCTTCACCACCAGCGTAAACCACATCTTCAAAACGAGCCATGCCGTCTTCTAGTTGTACGCCACGAGTAACGTTTTTAACTTTCTGCTCAGTCACTTCACCGAATACACGTACTAGGTACTCACGTTCAACCTGACGGCTTGGGTGCATTAGACGGTTTGCAAGCTCACCATCAGTAGTGAAAAGCAAAAGGCCTGATGTGTTTGCATCAAGACGACCAACTGAAATCCAACGAGAACCACGGATCTTAGGTAGACGATCGAAAACAGTACGGCGGCCTTCAGGATCGTGACGAGTACAAAGCTCACCTTCAGGTTTGTAGTAAGCAAGTACACGACAAACCACTTCTTCAGAAGCCTTGCCTGAAACAGTATGGCCATCGATACGGATCACTGAGTTCTCGTCTTCAAGACGCTCGCCCAGTTTCGCAACTTGACCGTTAACACTTACACGACCAGATTTGATTAAACCTTCTAGTTCACGACGAGAACCGTGACCAGCTCGCGCTAAAACCTTCTGTAATTTTTCGCTCATTTACTCTTTTCTACCTAATTGTCGTCTTCACAGACGTCGAATGAATTTTTCGCGACCAAATCGCGGTCGCGTATTATCGCAAATAACCTGCCAAAAAGCACTTGTTATTTACTGTGGCAGGTTTGCTGTATCGTTACAGACTGTTAATCAGTAAAGCGATTATTCAAACGGCGCAGGATCGCCAGCACCACGACGTAGAACCACGGCATCATCGTCACTGAAGTCAATAACCGTCGTCGGTTGCTCACCTAAGTAACCGCCATTCAAAATGACATCAACCGCATGTTCTAGGCTGTCACGAATTTCTTCTGGATCCGACTCCGTAGTCTCGTTACCCGGCAG
Source organism: Vibrio sp. 10N.261.51.A4 (assembly GCF_041471945.1). NCBI lineage: Bacteria > Pseudomonadati > Pseudomonadota > Gammaproteobacteria > Vibrionales > Vibrionaceae > Vibrio > Vibrio sp. 10N.261.51.A4. The sequence goes on along the minus strand of NZ_JBFRPJ010000052.1, from coordinate 103,812 downwards.
AATCAGAGACGTCGACATCAGTGGTTCGCCCATCGCTTCCAACAGGTCGAGTGCAATCTTGTTGTCTGGGACACGAATACCAATCGTTTTACGCTTGGCGTTCATCAAACGCTTTGGCACTTCTTTAGTTGCTTTAAAGATAAACGTGTAAGCACCTGGCGTGTGTGCTTTCAGCAGACGGAAAGCCACGTTATCAACGCGTGCATACAGTGATAACTCAGAAAGATCACGGCATAACAAGGTGAAATTGTGCTTGTCATCGATGCGACGAATTTTACAGATACGTTCAAGTGCTTGTTTGTTTTCAAGCTGACAGCCCAGCGCATAACCGGAATCTGTTGGATAAACCACAACGCCGCCATTGCGAATAATCGCAACCGCTTGAGTAATTAAGCGTGCTTGTGGGTTATCTGGGTGTACATAAAAAAACTGGCTCATTGTTGATCCTCGTTATCGAATCTCTCGACTCTATCATCAGAAGGAGCTGGCTCACCTAAAGACTATTCAGATGGTGAAACCGTTTGAAACTCCCAATCTTTCCATACTTCTTCGACCCCAGAAGGTAGCCAGAGATTGCGTCCAAGTTCCATCCACGGAGATGGGTAATGGAAATCACTGCCTTGGGAGGCTAATAGTTTGTATTGTATAGCATAATCCGCGAGTGTGCGTCTTTCTTGTTGCGCTTGCTGAGGTTGAGCTACTTCCATCGCATCCCCTTTCGCTTCAACAAATGCCGCTAGCAGGCGCTTAACCCACTTGGCTGTAAGTCCATATCGCCCAGGGTGAGCGAGTACGGCTTGTCCACCAGCAGCATGAATAGCCGTGACAGCATCACTCATTGAACACCAAGTTGGCGGCACATAACCTGGGTTATTACGAGTAAGAAACTTTTTAAACACCTGCTGCATAGTTTTCGCATAGCCATTGTCGACTAGCCACTTAGCAAAGTGAGCGCGAGTGATTGGTGCATCACCCGCAATCAATTTAACTTCTTCTAACACCCCTTCACGAGTCGCTTTCTCAAGACGGTGAGCAATCATCTCTGCACGTCCAATACGGTGTTGCTTCTGTTGTTCAATGAGCGCTTTGAGTTCTGGTGACTCAGGATCAACGTTTAACCCAACAATATGGATATCTTTGTTTTGCCAAACAGTCGAAATCTCAATGCCGTTGATCAACTGAATAGGAAGGTTGTTATCCGCAATGTAGCTGCGTGCTTCAGCAAGCCCATCAGTCGTGTCATGATCTGTAATCGCTAGCGCTTCGATGTTAAAGCCAAGCGCTCGGTCAATTAGCTCAGGTGGAGTAAGTCGGCCATCTGAGGCTGTTGTATGACTATGTAGATCAATTCTCATATATTCTTTTTCATTGTTTTCAATTTTTATCGTTATATTTGTGTCAACACACTTGACCCGCAAGCAGAAAACTAGTTAACTAGTACACAAATACGAAGTATCACATTTGATAGGTTCACCATGTTACAAGAATTTAACCAAAACCATAAAGATAAAGTTTTAGAACTTTCTTCAGTAGAAGCAAGTTCAGAGCTTAATTGGTGGCGCACTTGGACAAGTTCTTGGTGGGCTAACGTGTACTTCTAGTTAAACAGTTTGTTTATAAAAAAGTTATCACTAAGCCCGCTTTAATAGCGGGCTTTTTAATTTGTCGAACATCTCACATTCAACTGACTAACAAATCATCGAATTGACCATATTCTAGATTGGGTGAAAGGTATCTTTATGCGACTATGTACGGCAGGAAATTTAAAGAATCATAAAGGAGGTCTTGTGAACAAGGCCATTGAAATCAAAAAGCTGGGAACCATTGAGGTCATCAATTCCTCAGTTCCTTACTCGCAAGATCCAACCAGCGTTTTTCATACTTTGTGTGAAAACAAAACTGATAGTCTTTTGTTGGAATCTGCCGAGATTGAATCTAAACAGAACCTGACAAGCCTACTCCTTATCGACTCTGCTGTTCGCATCGTATGTCGCGGACATGAAGTAACCTTTCAAGCATTGACTGAAAACGGTCAAGCGCTTATCGAACATCTCACTCAAAACGTGAAAGCAGAAATTAAATCTGACCTTACTGATAACGTTTTGACGCTGACTTTTATCGAACCAAGCAACGAATTAGACGAAGACTCACGTTTAAGAGAAGCCTCTTCATTCGATGCACTGCGTTTGGTTCAGCACAGCTTTGAGCAAGACGCGGATAACAAACACGCATTATTCATGGCGGGCTTATTCGCTTACGACATCGTGGCAAACTTTGAGCCACTAGGTGATGCTGAAGCAACCAACAATTGTCCTGACTTTGTATTCTACGTAGCTGAAACACTATTGCGTTTCGATCACCAAGAGAACGAAGGCCTACTTCACGCGAGCTTATTTGCTCAAGATGACAACATCAAAGCGCAATTAACTGACCGTCTAGCCGACATTCAAACTCAGTGTCAGTCCCTGAAAGCCATCACTGAAGTAACGCCGTTAGACAACGTTGAAGCTGTACCTAGCGTTTCAGATGAAGACTTCTGCCAAACGGTTCGTGATTTAAAAGAGTACGTAGTTAAAGGCGATGTATTCCAAGTGGTACCTTCACGCCGCTTCACTCTACCTTGCCCTGCCCCACTGGCGGCTTATAAAGAACTCAAACAAAGCAACCCAAGCCCTTACATGTTCTACATGCAAGACGAGCTGTTTACTCTGTTCGGTGCATCTCCAGAAAGCGCGCTGAAATACGAGACAGAAACCAACCAAATCGAGATCTACCCGATTGCTGGTACTCGTCGTCGTGGTAAGCGCCCTGACGGTCAAATCGATTTCGACCTAGACAGCCGTATCGAGCTTGAACTGCGTACCGACAAGAAAGAAAACGCCGAGCACATGATGCTAGTTGACCTAGCGCGTAACGATGTGGCACGTATTGCCGAAGCTGGCACTCGCCACGTAGCAGACTTACTGAAAGTAGACCGCTACAGCCATGTAATGCACTTGGTTTCTCGTGTTGTTGGTCAGCTCCGTGAAGACTTAGATGCTCTGCACGCTTACCAAGCTTGTATGAACATGGGCACGCTAACGGGCGCACCAAAAATCCGCGCAATGCAGCTTATTCGTGACGTAGAAAAAACGCGTCGTGGTAGCTACGGTGGTGCAGTCGGTTATCTAACCGGTGAAGGGACTCTAGATACTTGTATCGTAATTCGCTCTGCTTACGTTGAAGATGGCGTAGCACAAGTACAAGCTGGCGCTGGTGTGGTATTCGATTCAGACCCACAAGCAGAAGCCGATGAAACTCGCGGCAAAGCACAAGCGGTTATCTCAGCGATTCAAGCAGCTCATACTAAGAGCTCTGCTACAAACCAACACTCATCAAATAAGAAGGAGTCGTAATCATGGCTGATATTGTATTCATCGATAACTTCGACTCGTTCACTTACAACCTTGTAGACCAGTTCCGTTCATTGGGTCACAGCGTGAAAATTTACCGTAACAACATTCCAGCAAAGGTAGTTGAAGCGGCGATCAACGAACTAGACACCCCTGTTGCACTGCTTTCACCAGGCCCTGGCGCTCCAGCAGATGCGGGCTGTATGCCAGAGCTGATTCAGCTTCTAAAAGGTAAAGTGCCAATGATTGGTATTTGCTTAGGCCACCAAGCGATTGTTGAAGCCTATGGCGGCACCGTTGCAGGCGCTGGCGAAATCATTCATGGTAAGGTGTCGATGATGGAACACCAAAACCATGCGACTTACCAAGGCTTACCTTCGCCATTGGCTATCGCTCGCTACCACTCTTTAGTGGCAACGCATGTATCTGATAGCCTAACGGTGACCGCTGAAGTAGATGATTTGGTGATGTCTGTGGTTCAAGAACAAGACAAGGTGTGTGGATTCCAATTCCACCCTGAATCAATTATGACGACCTACGGTGCAACGCTTCTAGCAAACGCTATCGAATGGGCTCTTGAGAAACCTCTTCGCCTTGAAAAGACTGGAAAATAGGAAACGATCATGGAACAGATTAATAAACTTTACGAACAGCAGTCTCTTACTCAAGAAGAAAGCCAACAGTTATTTGATGTGATCATCAAGGGTGAACTAGACCCAATCTTGATGGCTTCTGCGCTAACTGCACTGAAAATCAAAGGCGAAACGCCCGATGAAATTGCAGGCGCAGCAAAAGCACTACTTGCGAATGCAAACCCGTTCCCGCGCCCTGATTACGATTTCGCAGACATCGTAGGTACAGGTGGCGACGGTCACAACACCATCAATATCTCGACGACTTCTGCATTTGTTGCCGCAGCGTGTGGCTTAAAAGTCGCGAAGCACGGTAACCGCAGCGTATCGAGCAAATCAGGCTCTTCTGACTTACTGGATTCGTTCGGTATCAACCTAGCGATGACAGCTGAAGACACACGTACGGCTGTTGATGAACTTGGCGTAGCATTCCTATTTGCTCCGCAATATCACGTTGGTGTACGTCACGCGATGCCGGTTCGTCAAACAATGAAAACGCGCACTATCTTCAATATTCTTGGCCCACTGATTAACCCTGCTCGCCCTAACATCGAGCTAATGGGTGTTTACAGCAAAGAGCTGGTACGCCCTATCGCAGAAACCATGCTGCAAATGGGCATGAAGCGCGCGGCGGTTGTTCACGGTAGCGGCCTTGATGAAGTAGCGATTCACGGCGAAACCATGGTTGCTGAAATCAAAGATGGCACAATTCACGAATACACAGTGACACCAGCAGACTTTGGTTTGAACACTCACCCTCTTGAAGCAATCAAGGGCGGCGAGCCAGAAGAGAACAAAGCCATCACAACCGATATCCTGACGGGTAAAGGCACTGATGCTCAAGTTGGCGCAGTGGCAGTCAACGTTGCTCTACTGATGCGTCTGTTTGGTCACGAAGACCTAAAAGCCAACGCACAGCAAGCAATTGACGCGATGAACTCTGGCAAAGCATACGAGCTTGTACAAAAGCTTGCTGCACACGCCTAACGAACGACGAATCGAGACAAAGAACATGACACAGACTACCGATAAACTGTCGACCCACGTTTCAGTCAAAGAAGCTGAAATGGCGGAAGTATTAGCAAAAATCGTTCGTGATAAATACCAATGGGTTGAAGCACGTAAGCAGACTCAACCATTAGACGAGTTTAAAGCGTCACTAACTGCAACAGACCGCAGCTTTTATGACGCTCTGAGCGGAGAACAAACGGTTTTCATCACTGAATGTAAAAAGGCCTCTCCGTCAAAAGGTTTAATCCGTGACGAGTTTGACCTCGACTACATTGCTTCTGTTTACAACAACCACGCAAACGCGATTTCTGTGCTGACAGACGAGAAGTACTTCCAAGGTGACTTTGAGTTTTTACCTAAAGTTCGCAGCATTGCTAAGCAGCCTATCCTGTGTAAAGACTTCATGGTTGATACCTACCAAGTGTATCTAGCTCGTCATTACTCAGCTGATGCTATCTTGTTAATGCTATCGGTATTAGATGACGAAGAGTACAAAGCGCTGGCGGAAGTCGCTCACTCACTCAACATGGGTGTATTGACCGAAGTCAGCAACGAAGAAGAGCTTCACCGTGCAGTCGCTCTAAACGCTAAGGTGATCGGCATTAACAACCGTAATCTTCGTGACCTTTCGACTGATTTGAACCGTACTAAAGAGTTGGCGCCGCTGATTCGCGAACTGGCTCCAAACGCAGTTGTGATTTCAGAGTCTGGCATCTACACACATCAACAAGTTCGTGACCTTTCAACGTTTGCAGATGGCTTCCTAATCGGTAGCTCTCTAATGGCAGAGAAGAACCTCGAGCTTGCGGTACGCAAAGTAACACTGGGTGAAAACAAGGTGTGTGGTTTAACTCACTCTGACGATGCAGCAAAGGCTTATCAAGCTGGTGCGGTATTCGGTGGTCTGATATTCGTTGAAGCATCTAAGCGTCATGTGGATATCGAAGCGGCTCGTTTAACTATGAGTGGCGCACCGCTGAACTACGTGGGTGTGTTCCAAAACCACAGCGTAGCAGACGTTACGAAAACGGTATCTGAGCTAGGCCTATTCGCTGTGCAACTGCACGGTGATGAGTCTCAAGCATTTGTCGATGAACTAAAACAATCTCTACCTGAACGCGTTGAGATTTGGAAAGCTTACGGTGTTGCTTCTGGTGCTGAAAACGGTGCTAAAAGCGCGCTACCAGAATTACTGAAAAGCAACGTGACTCGTCACCTGCTAGATACTAAAGTAGGTTCTCAAACGGGTGGTACAGGTCAAGCGTTTGATTGGAGCCTAATCAACAACCAAAGCGCAATCATGTTGGCGGGTGGCCTAAACCCAGACAATGCTAACCAAGCAGCGAAACTAGGCTGCTTAGGGCTAGACCTAAACTCAGGCGTTGAATCAGCTCCAGGTAAAAAAGACGCAGACAAACTGCAACGCGCTTTTGCAGCGATTCGTAATTACTAGTCCAAGCTCGGCGCTAGAAATTAGAAAGCAGAAACTAAAAACATATTTGTGAGCTTTGCCTTTTGCGAAGCTCAAGCAAGATTAAATGACTTGGTGTGAATACACATCGATAGAATTGAAGGAATAACACAATGGCTAAACTCGATGCCTACTTTGGTGAATACGGTGGTCAATACGTACCGCAGATCCTAGTGCCAGCACTAGACCAACTGGAACAAGCATTTATCGATGCACAAGCAGATCCTGAGTTCCGCAGTGAATTCATGACGCTTCTTCAAGAGTACGCAGGTCGTCCAACGGCACTAACGCTAACGCGTAACCTGACTAAAGGTACAAAAACCAAACTGTACCTAAAGCGTGAAGATCTCCTTCACGGCGGCGCTCACAAGACAAACCAAGTTCTTGGCCAAGCATTGCTAGCAAAACGCATGGGTAAGCAGGAAATCATCGCTGAAACTGGCGCAGGCCAACACGGTGTGGCAACGGCTCTAGCGTGTGCTCTACTAGGTCTTAAGTGTCGTGTTTACATGGGTGCAAAAGACGTTGAACGTCAAAGCCCGAACGTGTTCCGTATGAAGCTAATGGGCGCAGAGGTTATCCCTGTTCATTCTGGCTCTTCAACGCTAAAAGATGCGTGTAACGAAGCACTACGTGACTGGTCTGCAACTTATGAAGACGCGCATTACCTATTGGGTACTGCAGCGGGTCCTCACCCATTCCCAACGATTGTTCGTGATTTCCAACGCATGATTGGTGAAGAAACGAAGAACCAAATTCTAGCTCGTGAAGGTCGCCTTCCTGATGCGGTTATCGCTTGTGTCGGCGGTGGTTCGAACGCTATCGGTATGTTTGCGGATTTCATTGAAGAAGAAACTGTTCGCCTAATCGGTGTAGAACCGGCTGGTAAAGGTATTGATACCGACCAACACGGCGCGCCGCTTAAGCACGGTAAAACCGGTATCTTCTTCGGCATGAAAGCGCCACTGATGCAAGATGAGAACGGCCAAGTAGAAGAGTCTTACTCTGTATCTGCGGGTCTAGACTTCCCATCAGTTGGTCCTCAACACGCGCACCTAAATGCTATTGGCCGTGCTGAATACGACAACGTGACCGATGACGAAGCGCTAGAAGCGTTCCAATTGATTGCACGTAAAGAAGGTATTATCGCAGCGCTAGAGTCATCTCATGCTTTGGCTCATGCTGTTAAAATGGCTCACGATGACCCAGAGAAAGAACAGCTATTAGTGGTTAATCTATCTGGTCGTGGTGATAAAGACATCTTCTCTGTACACGACATTCTTAAAGAGAAAGGAGCATTATAATGGATCGCTATCAATCACTCTTCACTCGCTTAGCTGAAAAGAATCAGGGCGTATTTGTACCATTCGTAACGGTTGGCGATCCTAACCCTGAGCAGTCTCTTAAGATCATGGAAACACTCGTTGAAGCGGGTGCTGATGCACTTGAACTTGGTATTCCATTCTCAGATCCGCTTGCAGATGGCCCGACAATCCAAGGTGCAAACATTCGTGCGTTAGATTCAAAAGTAACGCCAGATGTGTGTTTTGATCTTATTGGTCAAATTCGTGCTAAATACCCAGATCTGCCAATCGGCCTACTGATGTACGCAAACTTGGTGTACGCACGTGGTATCGAGAACTTCTACGAGCGTTGTGCGAATGCAGGTATCGATTCAGTATTGATTGCTGATGTACCAACCAACGAGAGTGGCGAGTTTGTTGCTGCAGCTAAGAAGTTTGGTATTCACCCAATATTTATTGCTCCACCAACAGCAAGTGATGAGACGCTTCAATCGGTTTCTGAGCTAGGTGGTGGTTACACTTACCTACTTTCTCGTGCTGGCGTAACGGGTGCAGAAACCAAAGCAAACATGCCTGTGACAGCCCTACTTGACCGTTTGAACAAGTTTGATGCGCCACCAGCACTGCTTGGTTTCGGTATCTCTGCTCCTGAGCAAGTAAAAGAAGCCATCGAAGCTGGCGCTGCTGGTGCTATCTCTGGCTCTGCGGTTGTGAAAATCATTGAAAACAACGTTGAACAACCAGAAGCAATGCTTAAAGCACTTGCTGAGTTTGTTACGCCAATGAAAGCGGCAACGCAAAAATAATAAATAGGCTCCCACTAGTGCGATAATTAGCGCTGTGGGAGTTTTTCTCCGAGAACACGTCCAAACCCTCTCAATTGTTAAATTTCTGATAAAAACAACACCTCATACAAACCTGTAGCACACCTATAATACCCCACCAAAACATCACCACCATTTATAAAAATAATGACAAATCAAAAAGCAAACGTTTGCTTTAGTGTGAAAAATCATCAAATGACATTTGATTACTGCTTTTTGGTGTTCTTTCATCTCTGCTCATATTGATAAATGTAAAAGATACGTGTAAAACTTCTCGCGAAATATTAATCCAATGGTACATCGTACATTGGTGAGTAGTTCTGGGATTTTTATATTTAGTAGCACAGAGGTTATGGAAGTGTTAAAAGAAAAGAGTTTACTAAGCAACATCGGCGTTCAAGTCGTTATTGCAATGATCATCGGTACCCTAGTCGGTGCGATGATGGGTGACAGCGCAACTATGTTCGCTCCACTGGGTGCTATCTTCATCAATTTGATCAAGATGCTGGTTATCCCTCTAGTCGCGGTTGCCCTAATTTCAGGTGCTGCTGGTCTAGGCAACAGCTCATCAGCAGGTAAAGTGGGCGTGACCACTCTAGGTTACTTTGCACTAACGTCTGCACTTGCTGTAGCACTAGCGCTAGTAATGGGTGAAATATTCGAACCAGGTCGTGGTATCGATGTTTCTGGCGTTGAAGGCATGTTCTCTTCTGAATACGCTGCGAAAGGTGAACTTCCAACGTTCTGGGCAACCATCACAGGCATGATCCCGACCAACGTTTTCCAATCACTGAATGAAGCAAACATTCTGCAAATTCTAGTTTTCTGCTTATTCTTCGGTATTGCGATTTCTAAACAAGCGAAAGAGAAACGTGACCCTATCATCAATGGCGTAAACGCGATTGTTGACGCTATGGTTTGGATGATCAACAAGGTTATGATCATTGCACCACTAGGCGTATTCGGCCTAATGGCAGAAGCTGTGGGTACATTCGGCTTTGGCGCACTTATGGTTGTGTTCAAACTGTTCGTTGTCTACATCGCTGCGATTCTGATCTTCGGCTTTGTTGCTTACCCGCTAATGATTCAAATCTTCACTAAGACTTCTGCTAAGAAGTTCCTAGTGGCAATGAAGAAGCCTCAAGCGGTTGCACTATCAACAGCCTCTTCAATGGCGACACTGCCAGTAACAATGGAAACGGTAGAGAAAGAACTTGGCGTTCGTAACTCTACGGCTTCATTCGTTCTGCCACTTGGTGCGACGATCAACATGTCTGGTAACGCAATTTACTACGGCCTAGTTGCTATCTTCTTCGCACAGCTGTTCAACATCGACCTGTCTATGGGCGCTTACATTGCTATCATCGTAACGTCGACTCTAGGCGCAGTTGGTCAAGCAGGTGTTCCAGGTCCTTCTTTCCTAGTGGTTGCGGTTCTTCTAGCAGCTGGTATCCCTATTGAAGGTCTACCTCTGTTGTTCGCTCTAGACCGTATCTTCGACATGATCCGTACTGCTCTAAACATCACTGGTGATGCAGCATGTGCAGTCATCGTTGATTCTCTAATCGAAGACGAAGCGAAAGAAGCTGAGCTACAAAAACAGCAAGCGTAATATTAAAACGCTAAGTTGATGGTGACTTGAATTGACACCACCAGCATAAACTAGAAAATCCGAGAGCCTTACAGCCCTCGGATTTTTGTTTTTGGTGTTCTAATTTTTAGGCGTTAGACGAATTACAAATCAGCGCCATAGATATCAAACGTAAAGTACTTAGCGGCGATCTTGTCGTAAGTACCGTTCGCTCTGATCTCTTCAATCGCGGCATTGAATTGTTTCGCCAGTTTTGAATCCTGCTTTCTTAGTGCTAACGCCGTACCCTCGCCAATGTAGGCTTTGTCGGTTACTGCTTTACCTTTAAATTCAAAGCCCTCACCTTCTTTTTTATCTAAGAAAGCTAATGACAGTTGATCCGAGTTGCCAAAGGTTAGATCTAGACGACCATTTTGCAGATCCAGATAAACTTCATCTTGCCCTGTGTAACGCTTAATGTTGGCAACATTGCCAAACTTGTCGGTTACGTAGCGATCGTGAATCGTACCTTGCTGAACACCTATGGTTTTGCCCGCTAAGCCTGCCTGATCGACGCTGAACTCAGCGCTTTTAGCAGCAACAAATACGGCTGGTGTTTGGTAGTACTTATCAGTAAACAAGATCTTACGCTTACGCTCTTCGGTGATACGCATTGACGCCATGATCACATCTGACTTTCTTGCCAACAAACTTGGAATTAGCGAGTCCCAGCTTTGTGAAACCCAAGTACAATCGAGTTTGGCTTGCTCACACAGAGCATCAGCTATCTCAATATCAAACCCGACAGGCACACCATCACTGTTTTTGTAGTTAAATGGCGGATACGTAAAGTCCGACGCCAAACGGATTTCTTTCGCCTGTACCGTTGTACCAAGTAAAGCGGCCGCACAAGCGAGTCCTAGTATTATCTTTTTCATCATTGCCATCCTAGATATGATCTTTATCGAGTTGAGATTGAGTTTCTATATATTGATCTTGTTGATGCTGTCGTTTTTGCTGATCTTGTTGAGTCTGTTGTAGCTCGGTTTGGTAGCGTGTTAGTGACGTTATCACTTCTAACATGCTCTCTTGGCTACCAATACTGATTCGAACACAATTACGCAAAGCATGTTCGTGGTTTTGATTCCTTGTCACAATGCCATCCTTCGCCAATACACTGAACACTTGATGCCCAGGTTTTTGACGCAGCAAAATAAAGTTCGTCGATGAAGGGTAAACAGACTCGATGAAATCAAATTGCGTTAACTCACAAGCAAACCAGTTACGTAGTTCGACCAGCTTTTGTGTCGCGTCTTGCATCACTGAGACTCGTTCATCAGACAAAGCGTCTAACACGATTTGCGATGAGCAATCCGGCATCGGATAAGGTGGAATCAGCTTCGCGACATACTGCATCACATTTTGACTCGCTAAGATAAAGCCACATCGAACCGCAGCCAGTCCAAACGCCTTAGACAAGGTGCGAATCACTACCAAATGCGGATAACGCTCAATAAGGCTCACAGCTGACGTTTGTGGTTCAAACTCGATATACGCTTCATCGACGACCACTAGCGACTTTCCAGTCGTGCCTTCCAGTACCTGAATCAAATCCGATTTAGGAATCACATTGCCCGTTGGGTTATTTGGTGAGCAAAGAAACACGATATTAGCCAACTTCGCTTTGTTCACAATATCAGTGACGTTAAGGCTGAAGTCTTCCTGCAATGGAGAATCCAAGGTATTAATCGCCAATGCATCGGCGCAAAACTCATACATTGCATACGTTGGTGAACAAATAAGTATATTGTCACTCGCTGGCTTACAGAATGTTCTGATCAGTAAATCTATCGCTTCATCGGCGCCACGAACGGCAACCGTTGCAGCATCAGTTCCGCAGTAATCTTGGTAAGCCTTAGCAATATCTTGTGGTAAGAAGTCTGGGTATCGATTGTGGCTTGCTTCTCCTGGAAACAACGAGCTTTCCAATTCATTGGCGTTTAACCAGACTCGTCCATCACCACCAATTCTTCTTGCTGATTGATAAGGTATTAATTTTTTTACAGCCTGAGGTACTAAACTATCGATAAAAGATGTCAAGAAGCTATCCCTTTCACAAAATCACAATGTCTTCACCACTGCCTTCATATTCAAAAAATGTGACCTATACACATATTGAATCACAAATGATGATTAAGTATTTACATTCAAACAGAACACTATTGATAAATGAATCGAAATAATCACATAATAGCCATGATAAAAAATCATAGGTAAAGATATGAATCGCACACTTCCTTCAACTAAAACCTTGCTCGCGTTCTTGTCGACGGCAAGGCATCTCAACTTTACGCGCGCGGCACATGAGCTCAATGTTACGCAAGGTGCAGTGAGTCGTCAGGTATTGTCGTTTGAAGAAAGTCTTGGCTGTGATCTCTTCTATCGACATGCTCGAGGATTGTCTTTAACGCCGAAAGGAGAAGAACTGGTTCCTCTGATACAAGGAACGATTCATCAACTGCAATCGGCTCTCAATCAAGTGGCAAGTTCTCCCTCCAAGATCAAACTCAACGCACCAAGCTGTATTACCTCTTGGCTGCTACCCAAGTTGATGTCTTTTCAGCAAGCCTACCCTGAAATTGATGTCGAGCTCACGTCGACCATCAAGCACGTTTTTGAACCAAGCTTTGACCCGTTTGACGCCGTAATCACCTATGGTAAGAAGCCAAACCAACAATCGATTGTGAGCCAGTTATTGTTCAATGAACAGCTGGCTCCGGTCTGCCAGGCGCAAAGCATTACTCAGGGCCATCTTGTAAGTAGCGCTTCTACTATCATCAAGCCACACAAGCTCGCTCAATACACTTGGTTACACGCCAACAATGAGCAAAGTGATTGGCGACTTTGGTTAGAGCACATAGGAAGTCATGACCTTTCAAGTAAGAACAACCAACAATTCGCGACACTTGATCAAGCGATGAACGCAGCCATTCAAGGGTTTGGCATTGCCATAGGCGACATCACGCTGGCTAAGCAAGATATTGATTTGGGCAGGTTGGTGAAAGTGAGTGAAGGCAGTGTCTTTTCTGGAAATGGTTACTTCTTGCTGCAGCCTAAGAATCGACAAAATACATCTTTATCTACGCTGGTTGATTGGCTTGTCGATTAGCGGCAATCATCGTAGATAGAAGCACACTATAAATGGCAGTAGAGCGTCATAATGAGAATTTCATCGTTCTCAAAATGAAACTATTCTATGTCTGTTACGTATTGGTTGTCTGAGAACAGAACGTACCTTGCTTTAACTATTTGAAAAGAAGTTCAATTCTATTTGGTAGGGAAAATGTTCCGTTCAATTAGAGAAAATGGCATTCGAATTGCTTTGTCATAGATAACCCAACCAATATACAGCAGGTTGCAACAGTTTCACTGCAGCTTGTCACGGAGGATAGGCTATGACCTTACAAAGACATACGTATTACGGCTTGATTCACCATGGAATTAAAACCTTATTAATGGACAGAATTGGCCACTTCACAGAGCGTGAATATCACGAGTATCTCGACCTAACGACAGGCAAATCGACGTGTTTTGCCATGAGTGAGCAAGAGCTCGAAAACACCTTAGACAGCTTAAAGAGCGAGGGTTACCTTGAAGATATCAAGAAGCTAATACCTCGCTACCAAACCACATCAATGCGATAACGTTATCCAACTCGATGATGAAAAGATCCGACTAGATAAAGCATTTACATGGAATTAATTAGCACCCAATTGTCTCGGGCTATTTAGCATCGAGACAGTTTTCGTTAGACTGTCTGCAACTCAACTAACTGGACAGTCAGTGCCACATGAAGCAAATCCTTGATTTCATTCCTCTCATTATTTTCTTTGCGCTGTATAAGATGTATGACATCTACACGGCTACAGGTGCATTGATTGTTGCTTCCGCAGTACAAATCGTTTTGACATACGTCATCTACAAGAAAGTAGAGAAAATGCAGATCATCACCTTTCTGATGGTTGCTGTATTTGGTGGCATGACCATTTTCTTGCACGATGACAACTTCATTAAATGGAAAGTAACCATCGTTTATGCATTGTTCGCTATCGGCCTGACCGTCAGTCACCTAATGGGCAAGTCAGCGATTAAAGGCATGCTGGGTAAAGAGATCACACTTCCTGAAGCGGTATGGAGCAAGATCAACTGGGCTTGGACTTTGTTCTTTACTCTATGTGCCATTCTCAACGTTTACGTTGCTTTCAGCCTACCGTTGGATGTTTGGGTAAACTTCAAAGTGTTTGGTCTACTCATCGCGACCTTGCTCTTCACCTTGCTCACTGGTGTTTATATCTATAAGCATCTACCAAAAGACCAGCAGAAAGAGTTAACGGATAAAAATACCGACGAGAAATAGCCCTTAGGGATGAGTCCTCATACCCTATTTGATACAATTATTATCAATATGCGATTGGCCAATGATACTCGTGATCATTGGCCGCTGATTATTTGTGTTCGGTGAAGACGTTAAAAATTAGACCACCATGAGTCTCGTAAACACATCTATTTTTATATAAAACAATCAATACCATTAAGAGTACGACAATGACTATTCAATCAACTTTGAACCCGATTGGTTCTTTACTTCTTCGCACATTAGCGATGCCTTCTGATACAAATGCAGCAGGCCAGATTTTCGGTGGTTGGATAATGTCACAGCTTGACCTTGCTGGCGGCATACTGGCAAAAGAGATATCTAACGGCAAGATAGTCACGGTTTCAGTATCGAGTATCGAGTTCAAACAGCCGGTTTCAGTGGGTGATGTTGTGTGTGTTTATGGTGACTGCACCAAGATTGGTCGCAGCTCGATGAATATCGACCTAGAAGTATGGGTTAAGCCGGTACTTGATCACGGCATCGGCGATCGTTACAAGGTATGTGGCGCGACATTCAACTACGTTGCTGTAGACGAAAGCGGTAAACCCCGCCCAATTAATAAATAGTACTTTCGACGACCCTATCGCACTTTAAGGTCTTTAGTCGTTTCGATTAAAAATGCTAAAGACCTTCTCACTCTCCCGCACCATTTCACAATTTCTTATCATTAGCCCTTCCAATACCAATTAGTTCGCGTAAATTAGCAAGATAGCGAATTTAAACGCCCCAAATTTAGTGAAGTAAAATAAGGATATCTCAATATGTGGTACGTGATTTTTTCTCAAGACGTCGAAAATTCATTAGAAAAACGCCTAAGTGTTCGCCCACAACATCTAGAACGCCTACAAACACTTCACGATGAAGGCCGACTGTTAACAGCAGGTCCAATGCCAGCGATTGACTCAGATAACCCTGGCGAAGCAGGCTTTACAGGTTCAACTGTGATTGCTGAATTTAACTCTTTGGAAGATGCACAAGCATGGGCAGACGCTGACCCGTACATTGATGCTGGCGTTTACCAAAATGTGATTGTAAAACCATTCAAGAAAGTATTTTAACGTGAAAAAATGGATTATTGGCTCACTGGCTTTAGCTCTGCTTGCAGGCTGTTCTTCAAGTGAGCAAGACGAACAAAGACAGCTAGAGATGATGGCGCAGCACCGAGCTGGCGTTTTATCTGCAGGCCTGCCGATTGAGTATGGCCCACTGTCGGTCATGCGCGTGCTAGCAAAAAACACGGTTATCGAAATCATGATGATCTACAACCAAGATGCAAAAGGTGCTAAGCCTTTAAACCAAGTTGTAGACATGAGTGTGAATAGCTACTGCACCAACTCTGAAGTGAGAGCAAACCTTGATATGGGCTTGGCTTACAACATCAAGATTCGCAACACTCGCGGACAACTGATGGTTGAGAAGTTGATCAGCAAAGAGACGTGTCAGAGCAGCAACTAGATTCGACCGAACAAGTATAAAACCAGAAGGCCTCGCATTTGCGAGGCCTTTGTTGTGGTTCATCGTAGATTAGCGGAGCAATCAAAATCCTAGACTGAATTATGCCTCGGTTGATTCCCACTCTTTACGCAGTGCTTTAGTTGCCGAAACTAAGTTAGTCAGCGCCGCTTCCGTCTCTGCCCAGTTCCGTGTCTTCAGCCCACAATCAGGGTTTGCCCACAAACGTTCCGCTGGAATTTTCTCTGCCGCTTTCTTAAGTAAATCAACAATCCACTCTTCTGACGGGATGTTTGGTGAGTGAATGTCATAAACGCCAGGTCCAATCGCATTCGGGTAGTTGAACTCTTCAAATGCTTTCAGCAGTTCCATGTTCGAGCGAGAAGTCTCAATGGTAATCACATCGGCATCTAGCGCGGCTACTGAATCAATGATCTCGTTGAACTCGCTGTAACACATGTGGGTATGAATCTGAGTTTCTGGTTTAGCACTTGCCGCTGAGATCTTAAAGGCATCGACCGCCCACTCTAGGTATTCTGCGTGGTCGCGCTTTTTCAATGGCAGACCTTCACGAATCGCTGGTTCATCGATTTGGATAATGTTGATGCCCGCGTCTTGCAAATCAGACACTTCATCTCGCAGCGCAAATGCCAATTGATTAGTGATCTCTTTGCGTGAAATGTCTTCACGTGGGAATGTCCAACATAAGATAGTGACTGGGCCTGTCAGCATCCCTTTCATCTGCTTCGAGGTCAGAGATTGGGCATAGGTCGACCATTCTACGGTCATCGGCTTCTCACGCTCTATATCCGCGACCACAATCGCCGGCTTCACGCAGCGTGAGCCATAGCTTTGTACCCAACCAAACTTAGTGGTTTGAAAGCCTGCTAGGTTTTCTGCAAAGTACTCCACCATGTCGTTACGTTCAGCTTCGCCATGAACAAGCACATCCAAATCCAGTGCTTCTTGACGTTTAACGGCATCCGCAATATGGCCTTTCAATGCAGTGTTATATTCCGCTTCACTCAGTTTGCCAGTGCGGTAAGCGCTACGTTGAACACGGATCTCGCCTGTCTGTGGGAATGAACCAATGGTTGTGGTTGGAAACAGCGGTAAGCCTAACACCTCAGACTGGTGCGCGGCACGTTCTGCGTATGGAGCAGTGCGCTCTGCTAGCGCTTTAGTTATCGTGTTAATACGAGCTTGAACTTGCGGCTTATTCACATGAGTTGCACTCTTGCGTGCAACAATCGGGTGGCTATACGTCTCACACGCTAAAATGGCATTTTGGTCGCCGTCTAACGCCGCACCCAATAAGCTCACCTCAGTGACTTTCTGTTTTGCAAAGGCAAACCAACTCTTCACTTCTTCGCTAAGCGTCTCTTCTAACTCAAGGTCGACTGGGCTATGCAACAATGAACATGAACTTGCGACCCATAGTTTATCGCCTAGCTTTTCTTTCACTGGTTGCAGCAACTCAAGCTGCGCGGCTAAGTCTGCTCGCCAAACATTGCGTCCGTTGATTGCTCCTGCAGAAAGCACCCAATCTTCAGGTAGCTTGTTCACCACTTGATCGAGTTGCTGGGGTGCGGCAGCCAAATCGATGTGTAAGCCGTTGACGGGCAGTTCCATGATTTTATCTAACGTGTCAGTCACAGAATCAAAGTACGTGGTAAGGAGTAGCTTCACATCACCTTGAATCACCTGATAAGCCAATTTGAATGAATCTGCCCACTTAGTCTCAAGTTCCAGAGAAAGGATAGGTTCATCGATTTGTACCCACTCAACGCCCAACTTGGCCAGTTTTGCCAGAATCGCTTGGTAAGCGGTAAGCAAGCGTGGAAGCAAAGTTAAACGGTCAAAGCCCTCTTCTACTTCCTTGCCGAGATATAAATAAGATAATGGGCCTAGAAGAACTGGCTTCACCTTATGCCCCGCTTTAATCGCTTCACTCACTTCGTCAAACAGTTGTGGCCAACTCACTTCAAAGGTGTCGTCTTTACTGAACTCAGGAACAATGTAGTGATAGTTAGTGTTGAACCACTTCGTCATATCTGATGCTGCTGCACCATCTTTAGCGCTTTCAGAGCCGTGCTTAGCGCCACAACAAGTTGGCTGCCTTTGAGATTGTATTTGAGTTTGAGATTGACCGCGACCAACGCGGAACAAGGTATCTAAATCTGGGAAGGCTTTTTCACCTTCTGATCCACCAGCGTGACGCTCAGGTACATGACCTAGAAGTAACGTCGTTGTTAGAACATGGTCGTACCATGCGAAGTCACCCGCAGTTGCAAAGCTTAGATTCGCCTTAGCTTGTACATTCCAGTTACGATTTCTTAGTTCGCTACCGAGTTGCTTTAAATCTGATTGGTTAATCTCACCGCGCCAGTATTTTTCTAAAGTGAATTTGAGTTCGCGTTTTTCGCCGATACGTGGGTAGCCTAAAATATGCGTTGTCGTAGTCATGAACCTGTTCCTTATTCAATAATTTTTAGTGTTCGGTCAAACTGCCTAGCTTATGGTTTAAGTTCTTTACAAGGCGTCTAGATGGCTAAACTATCTCCCTAATCTGAACGATGAACAACGTCCAAATATTCATCTTGTTTATTAAAAATATTCATCTTGAATAATCTAAAGCTGAAAAATTAAATCCATCTGGACATCTAGACGTTTACAAATGAAAGAAAACCCCGTAGGGTGATTATTAAGAAATATTGAATTGGCTTAGGGAATATGAGGAAAACTCATGATAGAGCTTAAACACCTTCGAACATTGACTACCTTAAGAGACAGCGGCTCACTAACCGCGACTGCAACCTCTCTTCACCTAACTCAGTCGGCACTTTCACACCAATTGAAAGACCTAGAGGCACGTATTGGTGGTCAGCTTTTCCTGCGTAAAACTAGGCCAGTGAAGTTCACTTCTGAGGGTGAGATCTTGCTTAAGCTCGCAGATGAGATACAGCCAAGAATCGCGAAAGCAGAGAATGAGTTGGCGAGCCTGAAAGAGGATGTGAATGGTCGATTGCACATGGCGATTGAGTGTCACTCATGCTTCCAATGGCTAATGCCCGCTTTGAAGGAATATCAAGTTGCATGGCCAAGCGTGACCCTAGATTTCTCGTCAGGTTTTGGTTTTGAACCGCTACCGGCATTAATGGCTGGTGAATTGGACTTGGTGATCACCTCAGATATACAGCCTCGTTCTGAAGTTCATTACGAGCCGCTTTTCGATTTTGAGATGCGTCTTATCACCGCGATCAACTCGCCTTTGGCCGATAAAGCGAGCATTGATCCGCAAGATCTTAGCGATCTCACGATGCTCTCCTATCCAGTTCAAAAACAGCGTTTGGATGTGGTGAAGCACTTTTTACAACCTGCAGGTGTAGAACCTAAGAAGTGGAAGCAAGCAGACAATACCTTGATGTTGGTGCAAATGGTATCGGCAGGATTAGGTGTCGCGGCATTACCAAATTGGGCAATCAGTGAGTTCTCAAGACAAGGCTTGATAGCCAGCAAGCCGTTGGGCAAAGGGCTTTCAAGAAGACTGTTTGCCGCAGTAAGAAACTCAGAAAAAGACAAACGTTACCTGCAGGCTTTCTTTAGCACAGCAAGACAGCAAAGTAAGAGTCACTTAGATGGCATTGAGGTTGTTTAAGAGATTCATTGTTGGCTAGTTTAAGCCTGTGTTAAATCGGATAGGCAAACGCCAGAAACAAAAAAAGTCACAGATAATCTGTGACTTTTTAGTTTCAGTACCGATGATTTTCGATATCTGTTGATTCGCGAAAATAGACTATCTTGGATAAGACTTAAACTGGTTAGTCAATGGGTCGTATTGATAGCCAAGCATATCGAGCTTGCCCACGACACTTTCTATATCCATTTCATACATACTGATCAGCTCTTCAAAGCTATCGCACTCTAGGCGAAGTTTTTCATTCACGATTCCCAGCAAGATAATGCTATCGAAACCTTTGACGTTGCTTAAATCCATCTCGTACTCCTTACGAACACACCGACTATAATTAAGTTTAGAACGCTTACCAACGCCATGCTAAAAAACTGATCACACTTCTTAAAGAGAATGCGTGATTAATGAGCGTACGTAATTAATGAAAGTGCGCGATTAAAGTGCCCAAACTGGCGTTAAACCCACAGCCGCAGCCAATAACATCAGTAACGAAATCGTCAGTTGCAGCTTTTCCGGGGTTTTAACGAACAGTAAATGCCAACACCAAACCACGATAGCGGAGATTAACAAAGCAAAGCTGAACAGTAGCGTTGAAATCACAGGCTCTAATTGAGCTTCAGAAAGAGAATAAACACTCACGACTGTCGCCAAAACCACTAACATACCCGTCAGCACACCAACAACGGGCAGAACTCGGTGAAATGCCTGTAAGCGTGTTCTTGCTATCGTCAGCAATAAATGGCCAAACGCTGAGCCTAACAGTGCCACTAGCAATACAGTAGTTATGATGCCGACAGTAGTTGCTTGTTCAGTCGCTTGAATAGCCACGTAAGACAATGCCAAACCACAAGCTAAGTACATCACCCAAATAGGGCCGGAATCACGTGTCTTCTTGGTTTGAACTTGAGAATAGAAATAAAAGATCGCAAACACGACCAGAAAGGCTTCAATTTTTACTGAAGCGACGGCAAGCCACAGCACGCCAATCGCAGGTAACATCTTGTGGATCCGACCACGCTGCCCCGGACAAATATCCCCTTTCACCAAGATGAGGGTTAAGATCAGTTGGGCTCCTAAAAGCATCGGAGCAAATTGTACTAATAACGTTTCGACCATTGTGGATCTACTTCTTCAGACTTATTTTCGCGAATAATATCAAAAACTGCTGCGAACACTAATCAAAATCACAAATTAGCGACGTTATTCAAGGCTTCAACTATGCTGTTGTATGGTTCTTTTGTCGCCATTTACCGTAAAAAGACGAAAGACACCAGAACTAACAGGGGCATGTTCTACTGGCTAGTCTAGGCTCATGCCGCTATAATTCCCGCCTCAAAAATCAGAGGTTGAAATATGTACAGCGATATCACTCCTATTCACGAACACAAAAAATACTGGGCCGAGTGCTACGGAACTGCACCCTTTTTGCCTACCAGTAGAAAGGAGATGGATGCTCTTGGATGGGATAGCTGTGACATTATTATTGTAACTGGTGACGCTTATGTCGATCACCCGAGCTTTGGTATGGCTATCATCGGCCGTCTGCTTGAAGCTCAAGGTTTCCGCGTGGGCATTATTGCTCAGCCAAAGTGGGACAATAAAGATGCCTTCATGAAGCTAGGTAAACCTAACCTATTCTTCGGCATCACAGCGGGTAACATGGACTCCATGATCAACCGCTACACCTCTGATCGCAAATTACGTCACGATGATGCTTACACTCCGAACAATGAAGGTGGCAAGCGTCCTGATCGTGCAACTCTGGTTTATTCTCAACGTTGTCGTGAAGCTTACAAAGGCACGCCAATCGTGCTTGGTGGTATTGAAGCGAGCTTACGTCGTGTAGCTCACTACGACTACTGGTCAGATAAAGTTCGCCGCTCTGTATTGTTTGATGCAAAAGCTGACATTCTTCTTTTTGGTAACGCTGAGCGTGCACTGGTTGAAGTAGCACACCGCATTGCCGATGGTGAAGACATGTCTACGCTGACCAATATCCGCGGTACTGCTATCAATCTTCCTGCGGCCCCTGAAGGCTTCAAGATCATTGACTCTTCTCGTATCGAAAAGCCGAACAAAGCGTATGTTCCGGTTAACCCGTACGAAGTTGAAACGCAGTGTGATACCAAGAAAGACGAAAAAGAAGAAGTAAAAGCGCAACCTATTACTATTCGCCCTTCTCGTCACGATGCAAAAACTACAGCGGTTCGTATCCCAGGTTACGAAAAGCTAAACAATGACCGTATTCTTTACGCTCACGCTAGTCGTATTCTGCACCTTGAGACAAACCCGTACTCAGGTCGTGCTCTGATTCAACGTCACGGTGATCGCGAGCTTTGGATTAACCAAGCGCCTATTCCATTGACCACAGAAGAGATGGACTACGTGTTTGGCCTTGCGTACAAGCGTGTTCCGCACCCGATGTACGGCAAAGCGAAAATCCCAGCATACGACATGATCAAAACCTCGGTTAACATCATGCGTGGTTGTTTTGGTGGTTGTTCTTTCTGTTCAATCACAGAGCACGAAGGTCGCATCATTCAGAACCGTTCGAAAGAATCTATCTTGGATGAGATCGAAGACATTAAAGATAAAGTACCGGGCTTCACAGGTACTATTTCTGACTTGGGCGGCCCAACGGCGAACATGTACCGTTTAGGTTGTTCAGATCCAAAAGCTGAAATTAACTGTCGTCGTCCATCATGTGTGTTCCCGAAAATCTGTGAAAAGCTAAACACAGACCATCAACACACTATCGACCTGTACCGCTCTGCGAGAAAAGTACCGGGTGTTAAGAAGATCATGATCGCTTCTGGTGTACGTTACGACTTAGCGATTGAATCTCCAGAATACGTTCGTGAGCTTGTGACTCACCACGTTGGTGGTTACTTGAAGATTGCTCCAGAGCATACTGAAAAAGGCCCACTGGATCTGATGATGAAGCCGGGCATGGGCACTTACGATCGTTTCAAAGAGATGTTCGAGAAGTACAGCGCTGAAGCCGGTAAGAAACAGTACTTAATTCCTTACTTTATCTCTGCTCACCCGGGCACAGAAGATGAAGACATGCTTAACCTTGCAATGTGGCTGAAAAAGCACAACTACGAGTGTGACCAAGTACAGAACTTCTACCCATCGCCAATGTGTAATGCAACGTCGATGTACTACTCAGAGACTAACCCTCTGAAACGCGTGAAATATAAGAAGCGTGAAGATGTTCCTGTGCCGAAAGGTGATCGTCAACGTCGTCTGCATAAAGCACTGCTTCGTTACCACGATCCTGAAAACTGGAAAATCATCCGTGAAGCACTGATCAGCATGGGTAAACAGCACCTAATTGGTGACAAAGCAAACTGCCTAGTACCAGCAGAAGACTTTGATGCACAAACACCGGCACAACGTCGTAAGTCTGGTCGTCACGGTTCACAACGCTTTGCGACTAAGCACAGTAAATCTCAGCCAGGTCTTGGTGGCGAAAGCCCACGTAACCACTCTGGTAAGAAACCGGGTGGCAAGAAGCCGAATGGTAACGGCAACGGTAGCCAAGGTAATGCTAACCAAGGTGGCGGTAATGGCAATGCTCGTAAACCAGCGACTGGCTTCATTAAGAAAGGTCCTGGTGGTCAGCAATCACAAGGTAATGGCGGCGGAAATGGCAAACCAAACCGTAACAAAGCGGGCAATGGTCAAGGTGGCAAACCTGCAAGTAACGGCAAGAACCGCCAGCGCGCAGCACAACGCTAATATCGCGAACCAGTTTACTTCGCTATCGTAAAAACACAAAGCGCAGCTATTTAGCTGCGCTTTTTTGTGTCTGCTACTAGGGAGCTTAACGTGTGAACACCCAATACTGACTAAGCAAATAGTTACTGACCATGCCCACCAAGATGCCAACCGCCATTGCGATAAACACTGCCCCAGTAAATGCAGGGAGTAACTCCGTCATCAACTTAAAGCACAGCAAATTAGGTATCGCCGATATCGATGCTGACAGCATGAACTTTTGCCACTGAATCAGCTTTTCGGACCAACTCCCCTGCCCTTTGAGCTCAAAGGTCAACACTCGATTTCCAAACCAAGTTGTCGTTGCAGCTACGATGAAAGAACCAATTCGAGCACTCATCAAAGGCAGTCCAATAACGTAATGCAGCAATGCAAACACGGCACAATCGACAACAAAGCCACCCGCCCCCACCATAGCGAATTTAATCATCTTATGGTGAGGTTGTAGTTTTTTGTTTAGCGCGTCGAACTTGTGGCTAAACAGTCTCGATGACGAGTTAAAATTGAACATCGCCATCACTTCGAATATGGCTCAACGATAGATTTGGTTTGATATTTTGGCTATGACAACTAAATAGAGCGCGCTTGATCTTCACCGTCGGTTCTAAAATACAGGTTAACGCGTTGTCTTTAATCTTGGTTTCTACTTCCGCTCTTTTACCAATCAGATAGAACTTGTCGATACCATCTAACTGTTCAACATCGAGTAACTTTTTCGCTTGTCCATGACTGTAAAACTGCCCGGAGAACGGTCGTTTACCGACATAAAAGCTCGGCGCTTCATCCGTAATCTGTTCGAAGATAATACGGTCACTTTTCTCATTCGCTTTGCCTAAGTTGAGGTAGACCATTGCAATCATTAGCAACACAGGTAGCACTAAAGCCACACTCGAGAACCACTTCTTATCTTTTTCTACTACAAGCATTGCCACCAACAAGCCAAGGGCAGGAATGCCTGGCAACACATAGGCAGGAAGAATATTACCCGCCATGGTAAAAAGAATCAGAGGAGAGACCAACCAACACACGAGGAATGAAAACAATCCACTATGTTCAGCGTTAACTTCTGCGATTTTCTTACGACGGGCGAAAGTCAAAATAGGCAACACAATCGACCACGGCGCAGCCGCTTGAATCCAGAAAATCCAAATCATGCCTCTTGCTTGGTCATGGGCAGAACCGTATAAATCGCCCTCCCAACCACTCACAACAAAACGCTTAAAGTGCTCGCCAACAATAAAGTAATCAATGAAACCCGGTGTTGCCATTTCAGCCATGATGTACCAAGGTAGAGCAATCGCTAACATCACACCTAAACCAGACAACAATGGGAAACGTTGCCAAAGCGCTTTGAAAGCACCAAAGAAGCCGTGTTGTAATACCAACCAAGGGAAAACTGCGATACCCATGATGACAATCGCTACCGGCCCTTTTGCCAGCAAGCCTAATGCTAAACCAATGAAACCAACATAACCCCAAGACCGATTAGTCTTCGCACTCCCTTCACCCTTCCCCGCTTCTCCTCCTAGCCAACATAGGTAGAAACCCAGCATGGCAATAGTCATCGCTAAGGTTAACGCGATGTCTGTCATCACAGCACCTGCCGCAATAGAGAAAATACCACATGTCGCCAACACTACCGCGGCAACCAACGCACTTTGCCCTGTTCGTTTCGCCATGTAAGCGGTCAACAAAATCGTTGCTACACCCGCTAACCAATGTGGTGCGCGAACGGCAAACTCACTCAGGCCGAACAACTCAATACCAGCAGCGCTCATCCATGTAAACAACGGTGGCTTACCCCAGAAAGGAATACCGTAATCAAACTGAGGCGTTAACCAATTCCCAGTTTCCACCATCAGACGTGCCATTTCGCCATAGCGCGCTTCTGTGGTATCCATTAATGGATAGGTTGCCAAAGATAAAAGCCTTAAAACCAATGCAAAAGCCAACAAGTACCATAGGTGCGTTCGGTTCAGGCTCATGCTGACTCCTCTAATTTAAAATGTGTTTTTAATGCCGGTGTATCGACCACCGATTGGATCAGATACAAAGGACGATTCTTGGTTTCAATGAAAATACGACCTATGTACTCTCCCATTAAACCAATACACAACAGTTGGATACCGCCAAGGGCAAGCTGTACGACCATCATTGACGGATAGCCCGTGATAGGCTCACCAAACATCATGGTTTTGAACACGATGAAGACGCCATACACAAAAGCGGTAAGCGCCACTAATCCACCAACGGCCGTCGCAATACGCAGTGGGCGGATAGAAAATGATGTGATGCCATCCATCGCCAATCCGATGAGTTTCAGGTAGTTCCATTTCGTCTCGCCACAGAAGCGAGCATCGCGCTTAAACTGAATCGTTGCTTGCCTAAAACCCGGCCATGAGAAAATACCTTTCATGTAGCGATTACGTTCAGGCAGTTGGTTGATATGGTCGACAACCTCTCGGCTTAACAGTCGGAAATCACCGACATTTTCTGGAACATCGATCTTCGCTGCCACGTTCATGACTTTGTAAAAGCTTGCTGCTGAAAACTTCTTAAACCACGTTTCACCATCACGCTGGCTGCGCTGCATATTCACAACGTCATAGCCTTCGCGCCACTTGGCAACCATTTGTGGGATCAGCTCCGGCGGATCTTGCAGGTCTGCGTCTAACAAGATCACCGCTTGTCCTCGGCAATGCTCAAGACCAGCACTCATGGCTGACTCTTTACCAAAGTTACGGCTTAAACCAATCACAGAAATTGAGCTATTGATTGAAGTGAATGAACTCACCAAGTCCAAGCTGTTGTCTTTGCTGCCATCGTCGACATAAACAATCTCACTCGTGATCGGTAAGCTATCAAGCACCTTGGTAAGGCGAGAGTGGAACTCTTCCAATACCTCTTGTTCATCGTAAAAAGGCACAATGATAGACAAAGAGACCGCAGGATTGATCTGCGATGTAGATATCTTAGGGCGGCTAATATGAAGTTCAGACATAATACGTTCTTCTATTTTTTAATCTGAAGCCAATCTACCCTCCCATAAGTGAAAGTTATGTTATTGACATATTTTTCACGCTCACTCAGGATAATGTTACTGTCTATTTCTGTATGAGAATCAAAATGAAACGAGTTCTATTAGTCGAAGATAACCGTGAAATTGCAGGTGTCTTGTTTGATTATTTTGAGTGTATTGGCATGGAACTCGATTACGCAGACAACGGTGAACTTGGCCTACAACTCGCGTTGGAAAACTCATTTGATATCATCATATTGGATCTAATGTTACCGAGAATGGACGGCCTAACGGTTTGTAATAAACTGCGAGACCAAGGTAACGCGACACCTATTTTGATGCTGACCGCCTTAGATAGCCGAGAAGATATGCTGAAAGGCTTTGAACACGGTGCCGATGATTACCTCACCAAGCCATTTGATTTGGATATTCTAGAAGCAAGAATGAACGCGTTAGTCCGTCGTTACCGCGGAAAAGTCGCCTCTTCAAAACTTCAGTTCGATGAACTCACCATCGACCAAAAAACCCGTAAAGCTTACCGCCAAGATAAACTACTAGCGCTCAACCCAACCACTTACACCATACTTGAGATGCTGTGCCAAAGCGCACCTGAAGTAGTCACTCGTGAAGCTATTTCCTACAAGTTATGGGAAGAAAACGAGCCCAACAATGATGTGTTGCGCAGTCACATTTATCAGTTACGTAATCAACTCGACAAGCCTTTCGACACTCAGATGTTAATTACGGTGCCTAAAGTTGGCTTCCGATTGGAGCCATCGAATTGATTTCAAATGTTCTTACAAGCACAAAAACCCTAACGGGCCGCTTAGCGGTTTTCTTTGGGTTAATGGCCGTAATTGTGTCGGCATTTGTCTATGTGGTATTTATCACAGCCCTGTACTTGTCGGAAGACCGCGTGGGTGAAAGACGCATCCTAATTGACCGCAACTATGCAGTCGGGTTATTCCAGTCAGGTGAAAGTGGAGAGCTTCGTATTGATGACCTGACTATCGCTTACAACGATCTTTCCTATCTACCGAAAAAGTATTTAAAGTATATTGAAGGCAAAGAAAATTTCATTGGTGAGGTCGGTGAAGATCCAGAATCTCGCATGGTCTATGTAGGCGAGTATACTCATGAAGGTAGAACTCACCCTATTGTTCTGCTTTCTGAAATAGACCGTGTCGAGCTTAGTGTCTTTGAGCTCGTTTATGCCACCACATTTGTATTAGCCCTTCTCTCTATTCTAATATTCAGCTTCGGAGCTCTGCTCTATCGGTTGTCTAAACGGCTGATTGAGCCCTTCAACTCCCTGTCTGAACAGCTTGAATCCAATAAGCTCAATCTAAACGAAGAATTTGGAGTGAATGACGATGCGGCGGTGGAGTTTCGTCAGTTGACGGATCAACTCAATCAATACAGAAGAGAAATCAATTCTCTAGTAAAACGCGAGCAAGCTTTCGCACGCTATTCAAGCCATGAACTAAGAACCCCACTAACGGTCGCTCGTGGTGCCAATAAATTACTTTTAAGAAGCGAAACCACGGAATTTCAATCTCGCCAAGTTGAACGTATTGATGATGCTATTGTTCAGATGTCAGAGATGGTCGACGCCCTGCTTGGTCTGGTTCGCTATGAAAGAAACAGTGACGATGCACCACTGCGATTGTTTAGCCAACAAGAGTTAGAGGCTATCGTCTCCAAAAACTCAGCACAGGCGGATGAGAAAGACGTCGAAATTTCCATGCACGTTCAATCCGAACCCACCATTCAAGCCACCAGCGCGATAATGAATATGTTGGTCGGAAACTTGTTGAGAAATGCCATTGCAGCGACCAATAGTGGCACCGTAACGGTCACTCTGTCCCAAAAGAGTGTTGTGATTGAAGACCAAGGAGAAGGCCTCCAAGAACAGTACAATCCGAATGGGCATGGATTGGGTTTATTGATTGTCGAGGACTTATGTCAACGCTTCCAATGGGGCTTTGAATTGGTCAATCGCAGTTGTGGTGGATGTACCGCTAAAATCACCTTTCAAACCGATCTATCCTCATCAATCCCAGAGCAAATGAATTCGTAGTTCACGGCTCAATATCGAACGAAAACTTGATTTAGTTGGTTTACAGCGGTCCCTAGCTACTAGATACTCGCTAGTCCTATTTGAACTATAAATGCTGGCTCTTGAGTCAGCATTTTGTCTAAGTGCGATGAAACTAAATAATAGCCCTGTAACTCAACATCAATACAACGACCACACCTTTTTCTTAAAGCGTGACGATCAGCTTCATTCCCACTTTTGCGGCAACAAAGCCAGAAAGTTCATGAAGCTACTGGAAGACGAGCACCCAAGCACTACCACCCTAATAAGCTATGGTTCCGCTCAAGCCAACTCATTGTTCTCGCTAGCCGCACTTGCAAAAATCAAAGGTTGGACGCTTGAGTTTTACGTTGATCACCTACCTCGATGGCTACAAGAACGCCCACTCGGCAACTACCGTGGCGCTATCGATCTCGGGGCTGAGGTTATTTCAGTCAAAGAAACAGGCTCTGAGCTTCATCCACAAGAGTATATTGAGCAAGTAAGACAACCTGACTCACAATGCATTGTGTTACCAGAAGGTGGACGCTCTCAGCTTTCTGAATATGGCGTAAAACAACTGGCGATGGAAATACTGAGCTGGACTCGCTTTGAAAACCAATACGATTTTGTTGTGGCACTGCCAGCAGGCACAGGCAGCACGGCTCTGTATCTACATAAGCATTTAAAACTACACAACATCCCGGTATTAACCTGTGCATGTGTTGGCGGCAGTGATTACCTAACGCAACAGTTCAACGAGCTTGGCGAAACCGATCACCCGCAGATATTACCGCTTAAAGCCAAACACCACTTTGGTAAGTTGTACCAGCAGGACTATCAAACTTGGTTGGATCTACAAGAACAAACTGATATTGAATTCGACCTGCTCTACGACCCATTAATGTGGCAATGCTTAGAGCAATGGCAAGAAGAGAACCCAACCAAAACCGTCATCTATATCCATCAAGGTGGCATCTTAGGTAATGAGTCGATGTTGCCGCGCTATCAACGTAAGTACCCAGAACTTCGAAGTAGCCACACCGCTGATAACGCTACTTGGTAGTAATCCGTTCTTTTCTACTCTAATGCCCCGCGTTTCTGCGAACTGAGAATTTCTCAGCGCATCATGAACAGCCATCGCACTCCCTTTCGATGGCTGTTTATCAGTAATAGCCACCTGCTATCCCTGCCAGACATTTCAAGTTAGAGACAGAAATCTGGCGAGAATCATCGCGTTATCTATACTTTCGATTGGAACGTCAATTGTCATCGAAAGGAATTACGCATGCAAAAACTCACTACGCTCGGCCTGTTTTCAGTTTTACTGCCCTTCTCTGCGATATCAGGAGAAAACGTCACTTACCAAGTCGATGGGATGGATTACGAAGGTTATTGGAGTGAAGCCAGTGACCAAGCGCCTTTGGTACTGCTAATACACGATTGGGATGGCTTAACCGATTACGAAAAGAAACGTTCTGAGATGCTCAACGAACTCGGTTACAACGTGTTCGCCATCGACCTATTTGGTAAAGGCATTCGCCCTACGGAAGTGAAAGATAAAAAGCAACATACAGGCGAGCTGTATAAAGACAGAGAAAAAATGCGTACGTTGCTCAACGCTGGTGCCATGGAAGCGAAAAGACTTGGCGGCAACTTAGATAACAACGTAATGATGGGATACTGTTTCGGCGGAGCCGCTGTATTGGAAGCCGCTCGTGCGGGCATTCCTTCGAAGGCTTATGTCACCTTCCATGGCGGTTTATCAACACCAAAAGGTCAAGACTACTCGCAGACTAAAGCTCCCGTAGTCGTGTTCCACGGCACGGCTGATGCCATGATTTCAATGCACGACTTTGGAAGCCTCGCCGCTCAACTTGAATCAACCAAAGTTCCGCATGAGATGATCACTTATAGTGGTGCGCCACACGCCTTCACAGTATTCGGATCGAATAACTATCAACATGAAGCTGACCAAAAATCATGGCAACGCTTTACTCAGTTGTTAAGTTCGGTATCTCGTTAACTTTCAATCTAGGTAACAGCCCAACGGCAGCCTGTTACCTAATTCGTACTAATTATTAGCGAGTATTTCTTTAAATTTGGTGTTCGTCACTCAAAAAGAAAGCGCTTTCTTGTAGTGTGTCTCTATTATCAATCAGGCACTCTGAATCAGATATGCTTTTTTAACTGTGAGAAATTATGAAATATTTAGCAATTCTACCAGCGGTATTCGCACTAAGCGCCTGTTCAACAGTGACAGAGTCACCGGTTAGCTACCACAAAACTTCTCCGGGGCTAGAGTCACTACAGAACAACGAAAACTGCTGTGAAAACCTGAGTACAATTCAATATCAAAGCGTTACGAACCCAGAAGAAACATCTGTTTCGATCACCACAGCAAGCCCTAAGATCGAGTTCAAATCGGGCCGATCCTTTGCTGGAGGGCTAAAGCTTCCTGCAACACTAGATGCTATTCGTTTTTCAGTGACTTCAAATGCTAGTTATTCAGCATTCGTTCCGTCACTTTTAGTCTTAGACAAAAATTACCAGCCGCTAGATGTCATTGGCAATGAAAGTATTAAGTACCAACCACTTAGCCTGCTTGATGGTGCACAATATGGCGCGCAAATCGAACTGCAAGAACGTTACTTAAACGGCGAGGCTCCTGCTTACTTGGTCGTATTCACAACCAGCGAAGCACTCGCGGAAACAACTCCTGTCGAAAAACCAAGTGATATGGCGATACGTTCTGGTGATATCCAGGCAAACATCGCTCATAACACGGACTACGCCATCCCTCATTCTGCAATCGGGAAAGTCTCCTTTGATTTTAAATTCACAGCGGTAACCACCGTTGTTGAAGAACAAAACCGTCAAAAGCGAGTTCAACAAATTATTCCAGAATCAACCGTAGCCCAATCAGATTTATTAACGGAAAATACACTGAATAAGAAAGAGGTTTATCAAACTCTTATAGAAAACTCGGTTTCATCTGGAGATTTTAGTGCAGCACTGACTTACGTTGAAGAATCTGAGCGATTAGGAATCGAAGGGATGCGAAACTCCTTTGTTGACGCGATGAAGCAATATCAAAAAGCACAATAACTCAACCTCAAAGTAGTCGTTTATTTTCTCTCACTTTACCTCTTTTTTGAGCAACGAGAGTTAAATAAACGACTGTTATCCCTTAGCCCTATTCAGGCATAAACGAAAATACTAATTGCTCCAATTCTAAGCCTAATTTGATGAATTCAATATCCAAAGAATAAAAGCCTTTATCAAGCTTAACGGAGAGCCCCTCAACTGAAACTGTCTCGCCATTAGTACCATTCACTGATAGAGACATCGCGTACACGTTATTGAGACTTAAACTACACGCAGATTGAGCCAAAGTGCCACTATCGTAGTTAACAATACCTGCACATCGATACACACCAGCCTGTTTAACTTCCAAAACAATGCTACGGTTTTCTCTGATATTAAGTGGTAATACTATTGCATGTTGCTCTGCCGTCAGAGAGCAAAAGTCTCCATCAGTTTTACTCTGTTGTTTATTAAGATTTTGGGTCGCCTCAAAGCTCTTAACTGGATCAAAAGCGACTAATGGGCGACCCATTGCTGGAGAGTCCATAATAAAACGACAAATATTCATCGCGCTTCGTTGCAACTCCCCTAAGCTCAACGTTCCGTTTTCAAGCGCCTGTAACGTATCGTCATTCGACACGTTATTTTCCGCACCATCATGCTCAACAACCATATAAAGATCATTTTGAGAGCGAAGCATAAAGGATGTGTAACTTCGACTTTCAGAGCCACCTTTGATTGGGTCATTCATTTTTGCCCACCAATCCGTCATCACTATCCCTTTATAACCCCACTCCCCACGAAGAATCGTAGTATTGAGGTCGTAATTGGATGCAGCCCAGTGACCATTAATAGGGTTGTAGGAGGTCATAACACTCGAAGCTCCTCCTTGTTTTACCGCTATTTCAAAAGGCTTCAGATGAATCTCACGAAGTGCTCTTTGAGATATAACACTATCAACATCAAACCGTGACGTTTCTTGATCATTCGCCACCAAATGCTTGATTGTGCCAGATACTCCTGCAGCTTTAAGACCAAGAGTTTGAGATGCAGCTATTACCCCTGAGAGAAATGGATCTTCTGAGAAATACTCAAAATTTCGACCATTCAAAGGGTGGCGGTGGATGTTAATCCCAGGACCAAGCAACGTATCAATATGATTGGCTTGCATCTCTTTCCCCACTAAATGAAATAGTTTCTCATTCAGTTCTGGGTTCCATGTACAGCCTAATAATGTACCAATTGGGACTTGAGATGCTTTATGTCCGCTGTCCATTCGGATACCAGACGGACCATCAGCAGCTGCAACGACAGGGATACCTAAATCAAATAAGCTCGGCGAAACACCCCCAAAAGCAGCAGCAGTACCTGGCGTCACCTTAGGGCTGCACATACCTTCCCCACGAACAATTGTCGCTAACTGCTTTACGGTCATTTGCGAGATAAATTCGTCAATGTTCGCTCGCCCCTGCTTAACATCCAGTAAACGAATGCCCGTATCTTCACCAAGAGGAATAGAGCTTGGAAGCTCACTCAGAATACGTTTACTCAAATCAATAGTTCGCAGCGGCACAGATTCGTAATCGCAACTGTAAACACCATTTTCCTCGTTGCCTTTTGGGATCAACCTACTAAATCCGGTGACAGGAGCAAGTGCTTCCGTTAATTGCTCAACAACTAACAGCTCTTCTATTTTAACGCTCTCACTAACAAGCTTTGCCTGGCGAACACTTCCTCCTAGATAAAAGTGATATTCTCCAGCTTCAAGTACGTAACTATTTGGGTGTCCCGTTTTACCGGAGTCATCAAATGATGCGAAGGAAGATAGAGGACATGAAATAGTCAAACACACCGTATCTTGCGGGTCCAAGGTCGGTGTTTTCACAAAACCGATCAGTGCTCGTGAAGGCTTACCAAGGTGACCTTGAGGCGATTCAACATACAGTTGAACCACATCCTTACCACTGTATTTCTCGCCTATGTTTTTAACTTCAATATCGA
This sequence comes from Vibrio sp. 10N.261.51.A4, assembly GCF_041471945.1. Classification (NCBI taxonomy): domain Bacteria; kingdom Pseudomonadati; phylum Pseudomonadota; class Gammaproteobacteria; order Vibrionales; family Vibrionaceae; genus Vibrio; species Vibrio sp. 10N.261.51.A4. The sequence goes on along the minus strand of NZ_JBFRPJ010000052.1, from coordinate 70,057 downwards.
AGACCAACTCTTGTTCAGAGCCGGAACCAAGAGTCGTCAATGCATTTAATTTATTGGAAAAGCGGGTGTAGGACAGCCCAAAACCAAACTCAAATTGAACAGCTTTAGGATTGAAAGTTTCAAAATACCGATACCCGACATAGATATCCTCTTGGTACAGATTACGCTCTTTATTTCCGAAGCTAGCGCTGGAAGGATAATCAGATAAAGAGTGCGCAATAGTGTCGGTCAAACGTCCACTCGGGCTAACATCACCTGATAAAACATCAGCTAAAGCATGCCCACCTTCCATACCTGCGGCCCAACTATACAGAACAGCCTTAATCGCAGCAGAACCTTTAAGTGAACTTGTCCATGACATATCGATTATGTTGGTCACGTTCAGTATCACAATGACATCATCAAAATATTCTGTCACTTTCTCCAACATTTGTATTTCTAGCGCGGTTAAATTGTAACTGCCTTGCTGCTGTGCATTATCTTGATCTTCACCCGCCGTTCGACCGATAAAAATAACGGCTTTGTTAGATTTGGCAACGGCATCCATCACAACTGAATTTGAAAGAGGCATTTCATCTTGAAACCAAGGTTCTGCTGCCCAACCACCTCCTCCGTCATTGAACGGGTTGTCCTTGACCCAACGTTTGTATACCTCCACCAAACTGAGATTAAGATTGATGTTTGGATTCTCATACAAGCCCTGTAATGCATTAACGGAATAAGGGACATTCACAGCTCCACCAGATCCAGTGCCACTTCGGTAGGTATCAATCTGACAGCGACCAAAAAGAGACACCGTATCACTAGCCTGCAATGGCAATATTGAATCACTATTTTTTAGTAGCACAATGCCCTCAGTAGCCGCTTGTCGACTTATGGGTGCAAGCTGCTTCTGTGCTTCGAGAATTTCCACAGTATTCATTTAAAGTCCTACTATTTTTTTACTTAGAGCAAAAATTTGACCTCTCGCTCTAAAAGTTAATATTGTCTTTGTTCAAAAAATAGTAATCTTAACCACGGCGTTTAACTACCAAATAAGCGACAGAAATAGGTAAAATAGCGACATGAAAACCAAGTTTAGACTCCAAAGTCATCAGAGATATCCTCAGATAAAATTTGCCTATGTCGATGGTCATCACGATTTCGACTTTGACGTACATAGCCATGACTTTTCTGAACTTTTCTTAGTTGTGAGTGGTAGTGGAAAGCATACGGTAGCTAGCCACACTTACCCTTTAAGTACAGGAGATGTATTTGTTATTAATGGGGATATTGAACATGGATTTTGTGAAGTAAATAAACTGAAGATTGTAAACTTGATGTTTGATACGGCATTGCCTTTTTTTGAGGTCCCTTCAATGCGTCAAATGCCAGGTTATCAAGCGCTTTTCAAGGTAGAACCAATTGCTCGACAAGCATCTGAATATCAAGCAAAGCTTACGTTATCACTTTCTCAGTTGAAACGAATCAATGGACTTCTACAACAAATCAAATCGGAATACGACAACGCAGAACAGGGGTTTGAAATCATATTGACGAGCACAATGCAGCAACTTGCGATAGAACTTGCTCGGCGATATCAAGAACAGACCCATAGCTTACCAAAAACAACCCTGGCATTGAGCCGTGCTCTCGCACATATTGACCGTCATTACAAAGAAGTAGGATTAGATACAGAAACCATTGCGCAAGCGGCCTATATCAGCAAGCGGCAACTAGAAAGGTTATTCAGGCAGTTTTTAAATACATCCCCAAACCAATACGTCAAAGACCTTCAAATTCGACACTCGGCATCCTTATTATTAAACGACAACAAAAGCATCCAACACATTGCTGAGTCTTGCGGCTTTTCTGACAGCAACTATTTCTCCAAATGTTTTAAGGCCCAAAATGGATGCAGCCCTCGCGAATTTAGAAAGCAACATTCTTCCCATAACTCATAACCCTTTCCCCCTTAAACCTTAAACCTTAAACCTTAAGCCTTAAGCCTTAAAAGATTAGATATGTCACACATAAAAAAACCGCTCCTTTCGAAGCGGTCGATGAGTATCTTTGGCAAGAACACATTTGAAACGAAACTCAAATATGGAAGACTCATAGCAATAAAAATGAAACTCTTTGTGCTGCTAGGAAAGAGCTCAACTATTGCAATAAATAGGATATCGAGAACCTTGCCCGCCCTAAAGGCAAGGCCGTCATACCACTCCCCCGGTATGCTCGATATCACTTAAGACCCGAAGGTAAAAAATTCTACCACCACATGTCAGCTTGAATACCTACAACAAAGTCGCCCTCTTTACCCGTACCATCTTGCATTTCACCATCAAGGTAAGATGCCATGAAGCGAATTTCTGGAGATGGACCGAAGCCAGAGTGCACAACTAGAGTCGGTGCTACTGTTAGCTTGTAATCATAAGAATTCTTTGACTCACCATTACGGTCTTCGTAGTTGTACATGTAACCAGCTTCGGTAGCGATAAAGAAGTTTTCTGAAATTGGGAACGTTGGTCGCACCATTGCTGATACCCAGCCGTCTGTGTCACCATTGTCAAAATCGTTGTACTGGGTTTGAAGAGAGTGGAAAATATTCACACCATTTTCAAAAAAGTACCCACCCCATGCTAAAGCACGTAGCGATACATCGTTTTCATCAACAGCCTTCAAACAAGACGTACCACAGCCCGTGCCTGTCGTTAACCAACTTTGATAGTCGCTACCAGGCTTGTACGTGTTGTAAGTCGTAAGAGTACCGCCTAAAAGGTTACCTGAACCTAAGCCTTTACCAGCCTGCGCGATGTATTTTGTAAAACCTTTATCTGACAACCCAAAGACAGACTCAGTGTGAACAATTGCCGTCATTTCATAGCCATTCTCAGCGAATGCTTCTGGGCCATTACCAAAACCTAAATCGACCATATTGTCTGGCATATACTTAGCCATAGCGTGAAGCTCAACACTGCCAAAGTTCACGCCAGCATGAAGTGCATGCATGATGTTGTTGCTGTCACCCCAGAAACTTGTATCGCCAGAGTCATCGCTTGCAATATAAGCAAAGTCCCACTTATTACCACCTAGCTCAACACCTTCAATACCAACACCAGTACCTGACATATCCGTGTAGAAAAAGTCGGTCATAAAGATGTAATTATCTTTACCATAAAAGCGCTTACCACCCCATACAACACCGGTTTCAGATACACCTTCAAACTCGACAAAAGTTTCTGCCATACCAATTTCGCTGTTGGTTGCATCGGCATTGGCACCAAGTTGGTTGGTTGCATATTCCGCATTGTTGGCTGCTGCTCGTGTTTTGATTCGAATTTTCTGACCACCGTCATTCTCAAAATTTTTCTGCAGTGCAACTTCAAAGTGGCTATCCGACTCAACACCCAATCGACCTAAACGCTCTTTAGATGCTGGGAACTTTGCTCGTTTAAAATCATCATTTTCACTGAATAGAACACCAGCACGGAAATAACCGTGAAATTCAAATCCATCCGATTTTTCGGCATGTACAGCAGGTGCAGTAGACAAGCCAGCTGTAGCGACTAAACAAGCAAGGGTAAGCTTAGAAAGTTTCATAATAACTCCATGTTCCAAATTATACTTTCACAAAGAAAGCGCTTTCTTTATTTTTCTTAAAAAAACCAATCGAACAGATTTAAAGAAGATCAAATCTAAGCCCACATTCACTATGCACTCTTAACCTTATTGGCTTTAACCGCTCAGTTGGTATGGAAAGAGTATAAATCGATCTCGTGAATATAAACCGTGATCAACCCCACCAAAGAAAGCGCTTTCTTATGCGTAAGTCACAAAAATAGAGATGTTAAGTATTTTGTTTGAACAATCATGGAACCAAGTAAAATATCACTGTTCACATATTAAGGACGAATTGCTCCGTTCAAACACTCAGAACCTGTTTCGAATGACACCGTCGGTTGTCTTCCTCAAATAATCGTCGAAATAAAAAAGGGAACATACATTGTATGTTCCCTTTATATTCAGAATTTTATTCAAACCCTTTTGTTAAAACGCTTACTTTTCAAATCGAATATTGTCTAGTTTAAAACGCATTCCTCCTTGAGGCTCAAACACTAAAAGGTTAGTGATCATTTTTGGATCAGCTTGATTCCCACCAGCAAAACGGTTGTCTCTCTTTAAAATGTCAGCGATTGGAATACGTACCGTCTTCCATTCATTCATTGCTGATAACGGCACGGTATAGTCACTTGTTTTCGGCCAGCCGCTGTCCATCTTAACCAATAGTTCAACCCCATCAGCCATACTCTCAACTTTCAAATCAAAGACCAGTTCACCCGTTTCTTGCCAATGTGTCACATCTGTTACAGGAGAACGAAAATAGATATTTCCTGATCCTTCTTTCTTATTCACTTGTAGCACTGTTCCACGATCTGGTTCGGTCACTTCTTGATAGTCAACAATATCCAATGGATCATAGCTTGCATAAGCCAAGCTTGCGTTAAGAGTTTCGGTAAAAATCTCCAACGTTGGTCCATCAGCATAACTATCATCGGTTGCTAAGATCTCTGGAGCTTCGTGCCCTATCACTTGTATTGCATGTTCAGAGCGACTTGCACACCCTTTTCCTTTCCAACGATCAACCTTACAACGGTATACCTTGACCGAATCAACTAGCATTGTTTTCGGAAACAAACCTTCGTCGATGCCTTTATCATTTGCGTTCGCTGACCACGCCCCACCGACAGCCAAGTTCAATAACAAATGAAACTTTTCATCAAACGGAGCTGCTCCACTCGCATTAATGAGTTTCCCTTCTTCCGCTTCATATTGGCTGTACCAGCCCTCTTGAGTTTGAGTCGCGTAATGAATATTGTCTACATACCAACGAATTTCACCTTCTTCCCACTCAATCGCGTATGTATGGAAGCCCTCAGTAGGGTTCACACCATTTGGCAATGTCGCGGCTTGCCCTTTATAAACATTGTCTGGCCAATTTCGTCCGTAATGTAACGTCCCGTAGACCCGGCTCTCTAGAGCATCATTTTTCGCTCCCGCCGCATCTGAAAGTGTGTTTAGGTTAACCGCTTCCATAATATCGATTTCGCCAGAAGCAGCCCATGTACCATATTTATTGTCGGTTGGCAGCATCCAAATCGCGGGCCATGAACCTTGTCCACCGGGTAACTTTGCTCTGATTTCATAACGGCCATATTTGGTGTCACGCTTGTCTCTTGTACTTAGCCTCGCAGAAGTATAAGGGAGTGTTTTAGTTGCTCCGCCAATCGTACCTTCGGCATTGTCAGGCCCAGTATGACTTTGCTTCAGCGCGACAATGTGTAAAAAGCCATCTTTAACAAATGCGTTATTAGGATCATCCGTGTAGCACTGTTGTTCATTGTTCCCTCCTCCCCAACAGTTCACTTCTAATGACCAATTACGTTTATTTATTTGCTCGCCTTCAAACTGGTCTTCCCACACCAATTGCCAGTCTGAACTTAAAGTAACTGGAGCATGGGATAGCACAATCGCTTTTTCAGTTTGAGCTAAGTCAGCACTTTCGGATACCGGCAGCTCTATCGCCGTGCAGCCAGACATCAAAGCGGCAGAAATAAAAGACGTTAATATCTTTACCTGATTGGTTAGATCTTGCATTACAACTCCTTGTATCACGACTTTCTAAGCAGGCGACACGTAATATCGGAGCCCATAACAGAAAGTCGATAAATGAATAAGTCCGCGAGCATGGACCCAATATGCCATGCACGACTGTTTCAAAATGAGTATATAAAAGTGCATAGTTCAAAAAAGAGACAACGCTCACCTTAAGAAAGCGCTTTCTTGTTGGGTTTCACATTTTGCTAAAATTCGTTGTGGTTTGTGTAGATTCTCAAGAATTTTTTGACCTGATTATCTGCATAACACCCTAGAATCCCTTTATTCTAAGGCTTCTGTTTTTTCTAGCTTACAACGAAGTTCAGAAAAACAGATTCACTTTTATTACAACACAAAGAAAGCGCTTGCTTGATATTTGAACGAGTATATGGAAATATTCGTGACGTTACTTTGTATGCTTAACCTTCAAATTTAGCGTTAAGCAGTTCTGAGTTTTTAAATATTAATCATTGGATTACTAGGCTCTTATTGATCACGAAGGTAATATAGCTTAGTTCACTCCTTGTAGAGATAAGGCCACTACCATTGATCACCATTAAAGAAGTATCTGAACTTGCTCAAGTTTCTCAATCAACCGTCTCACGAGCATTAAATGGTCACCCTACGGTAAAGGAAGCCAATCGCGAAAAAGTATTCAAAGCTATTGATCAACTAGGCTACAAGCCTAATGCGTTTGCACAAGCTCTAGCCTCCAGTCGTTCAAATAGCATTGGCATGCTAGTTGGTTCGCTTGATGGGCCTTTCTATGGACCATTAATGCATACAGCCGAAGATACCGTTCGCCAAAATAATATTCACTTAATCGTTACAAGTGGCCAGGAATCACGAACCAAAGAGCTCGATTCTATCCAGTTTTTGCAATCTAAACTTGTGGATGGCCTCATTGTTCACTCAGACAAGCTCAGTGATGACGAACTGATCAAAATAGCGAAAGACAGTGAAACAATGATTGTTCTCAACCGTTTTATTCCTGAGATTTCTGATCGCTGTATTTACATTGATAATGAGCTTGGTGGCTACCTTGCAACGAAGCACTTACTCGAGAACGGCCATAAAAAAGTCGCTTGTATCACAGGCCAGTTGAGTAAAGTTGATAGTAGAGATCGCTTTCAAGGGTATCGAAATGCCTTGTTAGAGTTCGGTATCGAATACGACGCAGGGCTGTTTGTAGAGGGACGCTTTGATCATCAAGGCAACCACGAAGCTGCGCGACGCTTGTTAGACCGAGACCCTGAGATCACCGCGATTTTCTGTCAAAATGACAACATCGCGCTTGCTGTATATGACGTAGCAGCAGAGCGAAACCTCATTATTGGGCGAGACCTTTCAGTCGTAGGCTTCGATAACGATACTCATAGCCAGCATATTCGTCCTCGCTTATCGACGGTCGACTTTCCAGTTCATGAGATGGGAGAAGAAGCTGCAAAAGGTGTTTTATCGTTAATTAATAAACGCGACTACCCATTGAAGCACAAACTAACCCCGACATTGATTGTAAGAGAGTCCGTGGCTAAGCTTTGATTTTTGTATATCAAGCACCCCATTTTTTACACTTAAAAGAAAGGCTCTAAGTATTCACTTAGAGCCTTTTTATTTCACTTTAAATTAGAATTAGAGTAACTGGTGCTTTGACAACACGACAACGACTTTCTCAATAAGACCACTACGAGAAAAGAGCTGTGAAGCCATTTCATGGTTTAGCGTTAACGATGCAAATGCCTCACTTGTTCCGTCTTTAAACTGAACTTCAATACCCTGTGTTGGCTCATCATTGAGTTGGTAAATAAACGGTACCTGACAGTAAGTAAAAGCCAGTTGCCCAGCCTGAACAATAAAGCTCTGCATTTGTCCTTCAATATTTTGGCAGTCAAAAGTCGCCGCTTTTTGTAAGAACTCTTTAGGACTAAGAAGTGAAGGGTTAATTACAATTGTGCCATCAACGACCTCTAGACCTAGCTCTCCAAAACGAGTAATCACTTCTTCCTTAACTTGCCCTGTCATCCCTGGCTGCTGTGCTCCAGAGTGCTTTGGCGTATGAGAATACGGATCCGTCGGAAACGCACCGTAGTTTTCCGGCGTTTTGTTGAAACCAATACCAGCTCTCACTTTGTAATAGTAATCCGCTAATTTAAGAGTTTCCTGGCTATTAGAATCCATACTCCAAGCATGCTGATAGTTTTCTTGCACAGCTAGCAGCAACTTAGAAACCATATGCCAATAGATACAACCTAAACCTTCATAACCAAACATGGTTCCCGAACGCCCAGTAAAGGCTTTATGGTTGAATACACGCTCATACAAACTAGATACATGACAAAATTCATCATCACTAATTGACGGGTAATCGGCTTTAATTTCATCAATCGCAGCCTGAAGGAAACCTTTGTTTTCAAAGCTTGAATTGAAGTGGTAAGAACCTTTGCTGTCTTGGTTTACTAATCGGTTATCTTTGGCAACAACCATCATGCTTAACAATTTGCTCTGGTCAATGTCTTTAGCGTCTAAACAGTTTTTGTCCATAAAAGAAGCCAGCTCACGGTCAGGGTAAAGCATGAAGCTATTTTGATCAGCACGATACATGTCACTGGCAAACAATTTATCCAACAACTCAACCGCTTGTTTAGATGATAATAGACCCGAGCTCAATACTGCAACTTGCCCTTCTAGCATAGGGTAAAGCTCTTCAACCATTAAGCTCTCACCAGAACAACTCAAGATGTTATACGCATTGTACAAACCGTCTTCACGCAAGTTGTTTGCAATCGTAGAATCTAGGACTTTTAAGCTCGCGCCCATCAATTGAACAATCGCTTCTTTCTCAACTTTCGTTTTCCCTGAGAATCCATTTACTCGGTACACGCGCTCACGATAATTAGCAGCGGATTTAGCCAGCTTAGTCAGCATTGCTTTACGCGTTTGACGAGTGACCGTATCTTGACGAATCTCTGTATTTGCCTCTGAAACGATCTGTGTAACAGAAGACATCCACTCAAACACTTCTTTGGAAATACTGTATGACGATGGTGACTTCTCTAACAGGCGCTGCATAAAGGCAACATAGCGACGCATGTAGTACAAGGTTACCATTGAGAGGCCGTTGCCAACGATAGCGTTGTTTGCATCATTCCATTCTGGACGTTGTGTATTGAGCCAAATACCACCATCAAGCACTAAGTTACTCAATTTCGCCAATAAAGGGACGAGTATCTTCTCCATTAAGTTGACCATATAAACTTCTTGGTCACCCGTCATCAACAAGCGACCGTCACTGCCTAAGCTCTTTACACGTTGCTCTGTCAATTCCTGCAAGTCTTGGTTGAACTCTACGGTATCTTTAGGGTTATCAAAGAGGCCTTGAACTCCACAAAGCTCGTAAGGCACGTTGGCATAACTAAAAATGTCACTCTCTAGTAATTCGATAAGATCGCTTTGCTCAAATTTGTCTGCTAACTCAAGGAATTTTAATAGATAAATGATTTGATGATCGCCCCAGTAACCAATGTTACTCCAAGGATCATCCGCCTCTAACAGCTCCCAATCTACACCATCTTTAGTAATTCGATACGGATTGTAACCATCCACCGTTGAAGCATTAACAAACTTAGAGATGAATGATTTGATGAACCCTGGATAACTAAGAGCCATCGCTTCCCAGTTTTGGAAAATATCACGCCAGTTGCCTTGATAAGAAAGTAAGCGTTCGCCATTTTCATCTTTAAGCTTAATCTCATAGTGGTTCCAAGGGCGACTAGGGTCACCATGACGACGTCCAAAAGTAAGCGGTAGATACTCGTAGCTCAATCGAACTAATTGAGAATCCCCTGTCGCTTTAGCGCGCGAAACTAATTCAGAATGGCTGAAAACATCCCCTAACTGATCAAAAAAGTCTTGATGGCGGCCAGCTACCTGAGAGTTGGCCTTTTCCATAGTTTTAACTACGTCAACCTTTTCTAACATATAGCCGTTTTCAAACACGCCACCACGCATGTTATTGAACAACACATTGGCATAATGGTGAACGCTGGTATTTTCTTCAGCTGTTATTTGCCACGCATCCGCGCCAGACATTAATGTGATCAATTCATCTTGATTATCTGCAACGCTCTTTTCTAAAGCTAGTGCTAGGTTAGCAGGAACAGAGAGCTCAGATTGAAGCTGACAGATATCGGAATGAGTCTTGTCTATATCAGCGACAATCGACCAAACTTTGGTTTGATGTGCTCGCAGCGTCAGAGACTTATGAACTAAATAGCTCCCTCTAACCCCTTTCGTTAAAGGTTCACTTTTAACCGCTCGACCTTTTCTGAACGCATTAACTTGAGCACTCGTCAATAAAATTTGGCTGCTTTCCGTTTCTAAGCTGAAGACTGTCGTCGCTAGCAAAGATTCAGCAGGGTCGGCTCTATCGCTCAATTTCGCGTACATGCTGAACAGAGCTAATGAACTACCATCAACTTGTTCATTCCACTTGTACGCATCAACTAATGCACTTCTTGTTTGAAGAGCTGATAACGGAGCGCCTGAAGGAAGTATATTTTGTAAGCCATCTAGTGCTTCGACTTTACGCTCAAAGCTCGCGAGGTTGGTCAGTTTTGAACGACGAATAAAGCCGTATTTTTCACTCGTATTCCAGCTGTATTGGAACTGTAGTTGCAAAGTATGGTTTATCTCTTCAAATACAATCTTGTCTCCAATCGTATTTTTATAAAGATTGCGTTCAACATCAAAAATACCATCATGGAATGTATTAAACGGTTCCCAAAGTACAACCTTGTCGCCATGTTCAATACGGAAGATGGATTTTGAGCCGGTGTTTTCCGCATTTTCATGAATATGGTCAACAGACTTGTAAGGAAAAAGCGCATTTTCCGGACGAATGCGTCCAGCTGAAAGGCTGCCTGTTGATGAAATAAATAACCAGTGATCGCTCGACGATACAACGCTAATAAAGAATGGCGTCATTTGGTCAACATTAGAGATTTGGTAGTAACGCTCACCATCTAAATCAACGAACTTGCCATCGACCTCTGGTGTTGAGTTGTAGTCTTGTTTCATATCAAAATTCCAAAAAATTCTTACACTTAAACTTTGAAAGCGCTTTCTTTTGCGTTTCAAAAAGGATTTAAAGTTTACAAATGATGACAACGAGCAAAATGCTCTTCTGCAATTTGAGTCGGTTCTGGTATTGATTGCGTGCAAAGTTTATCGGCTTTCATACAACGGCTTGCGAACGGGCAACCTACGCTACTTGGCTTCCAAGAAGGGATATCGCCTTTTTTCACGTTCATGTCACGCTTGCCCGATTTACCGACTTCTGGCACTGCTGACAACAACAACTGAGAATACGGATGTTGTGGGTTCTGAGTGACGTTGTCGCTATTGCCCCATTCGACCATATGTCCTACATACATCACCGCCGTTTTCTCAGCAAAATAACGCGCTGTCGCAATGTCATGAGTGATGTACATGAACGAAATACCATGCTTATCCTTCAAGTCAGCCATTAGGTTTAAGATTCCTAACCGCACAGACACATCAAGCATAGAGATAGGTTCATCAGCTAGGATAACTTCAGGGCTAACAGCAATTGCGCGTGCAATTGCGACACGCTGTCGTTGTCCACCACTTAGTTCATGGGGGTACTTCTCTGCGGTCTCTTTAACTGGTGTAAGCCCAACCATTTCAAGCAATTCATAAACGAGGTTCGGAATCGCTTCTTTTTCTGCTCGTTTATGGATAAGTAATGGTCGCGCAATATGGTGGTAAATCGTATGTACAGGATTCAACGAGCCAAACGGGTCTTGAAAAATCATTTGCACTTGGCGTGCATATTCAAGCTCACCATATTTTTCAATATAGTCAGACAGAGGCTCACCTTTGAATTCGATATCTCCAGCCGTCTTATCGTAAATTCGGGTAAGAATTCGAGCTCCTGTGCTTTTCCCTGAGCCAGATTCGCCAACAATCGCTAATGCTTCTCCTTTACGAAGATCAAATGAAACATCATTTACGGCTCGCATCATATTGCTTTTGACTGACTGGCCAAGTGGGAAATCTTTTACCAAATTCTTAACTGATAAGATAACTTCGCTTTTATCAACGTTCTTTAAAGTATTCATAATCTTTCGCTCAAACTAGGTGACAAGATACGTGATGCCCAGTCGCAATAGCGCCCAAACGAGGCTCACTTTTAATGCACATTGAAATGCATTCGCCACATCGCTCTTGGAAGTTACATCCTTGAGGTGTATCCAAAAGGTTGACAGGATTCCCAGGGATCCCGTAGAGACGTTCTTTTGGCCCATGAATAGTCGGGAATGAAGAGATAAGCCCTTTTGTATAAGGATGCTTAGGTTCACTAAATACCGTTTTCGCATCACCTAATTCAATAAGGTTACCCGCATACATCACGCCAATTCGATCAGCAATTTCGCCCATGAGGCTTAAGTCGTGACTAATAAACAGAATAGAGAAGCCAAACTTACTCTTAAGCTCATACAGTTCATTCAAGATTTCACGTTCAACCACTACATCAAGTGCCGTTGTTGGCTCGTCCATGATGATCAGTTTAGGTTCCAGCGCCAAAGCAATCGCAATAACAACTCGCTGACGCATACCTCCACTCAGTTGATGGGGAAAGCTCGACATTCTGTCGCCATGAATCCCAACCGTTCCTAACAGCTCGACCGCACGATCGTGAGCCTGTTTATAAGGTATTTTTCTGTGCGCTAGAATAACGTCCGTTAGCTGCTCACCGATGGTAATGACAGGGTTAAGTGAGTTCATTGCGCTTTGAAAAACAATAGAAACGTCATTCCAACGGAAGTCACGTAACTGCTTGTTATTCATCTTTAAAACATCCTGCCCTTTGTAGAGTATTTCACCCTCAGAGATAAGCGCTGGTGCTTTGTGTAGGCGTGATATAGCAAAAGCCAATGTACTTTTACCGCAACCAGACTCACCGGCAATACCGAGCGTTTCACCGGGCGCAATGGAAATACTAACGTCATTAACGGCTCTTGCTACGCCATTAGGAGAAACGTAATCAACACACAGGTTATTAATTTCTAATAGATTGCTCATTATAGGCCTCGGCGTTTATCTGCTTCTTTTTTAAGTTTGTGCCACAGTTTGATGTGTGGGCCCGTACGTAATTTAGGGTTGCTCACTTGGTCAATTGACATGTTAATCAATGCGAGTCCACCACCAGTAATCGCTAACGCCAATGCAGGAACCAGCATTTCCCACCACGCTCCGGTATATAACGATGAAGAGGTCTGTGCCCAATACAGCATAGAGCCCCAACTCACTTCTGTTGCATCACCTAAACCTAAAATACCTAGACCAGCTTCAGAGCCCATTGCGTAGATAACCGTGCCTAGGAACCCGCCAAAAACAATCGAAACTAAGTTTGGTAAGATCTCTACTAAAATAATGCGGATTTTTGATTCACCCATAACTTCTGCAGAAATGATGAATTCTTTGCTTCTAATTGCCATGGTCTGTGCACGAATCACCCTAGCTCCCCAAGGCCAGGAGGTTATTCCTAACAACACGGTAATAACCAGCGAACCGACCTGCCCTAAGAATGCGGCGAGAACAATCAGCAAGGGCAACTGTGGAAACACAAGAAATACGTTAGTAACGAAGTTCAAGCGTTCATCGACTTTTCCACCAAAGTAACCAGATGAAACCCCGACGAGCACTGCTATTGTCATCGCGATTACGCCCGCAGAGATCGCAACAGTAAGCGACTTTCTTGCTCCAAATAGAACCTGGCTATATACATCACGCCCGCTACGAGTAGTGCCCATAATATGCTCAGAACTTGGTGCAATATGTGGACGTGCTACGCGCTTTTCTGGATTATGAGTCGATAATACAGGCGCAAATAACGCCCCAGCTAAGACAATCGTAAGTAAAAAAGTACCTACAATGGCTGGAGGGTTACCGTAGAAAAATGCGTAAGCTTTACCGAGAGTTTTCTTTACGTTTTTCCACGACCATTTTGGCTCACGTACTGGCATATTCGGCTGGTTAGCGGTTTTTTGAGTATCCATTAAATTATCCATCATGCGCCTCAGTTCGAGATTCTAGGGTCAAGCCAGACATATAGAAGGTCGGCAATAAAGTTAGCGGTCAGTACCGCTGTCACCAAGATAAGAAGAATGGCTTGGATAAGTGGGTAATCACGAGCAACTATGCCTTTAAGAAGGATGTTCCCCAAGCCTTGGTAGTTAAAAACCACTTCGGTCATGATTGAGCCTGCGAATGAGAATCCGATTGCCATTGCAATAGCGGTCGCAACAGGAAGGATGGCATTTCGACCAGCATAGCGAGACATAACACGATAACTACTCAAGCCTTTGGCCTCAGCCATCGTTACGTAATCTTCACCCAACACATTGATCATCGCATTACGCATATTGAAGACCCATGTTGCGATCCCAACCAGGACCATAGAGCCCATAGGCAACACAGCGTGTTTAGCCACACTAGAAATAAACTCCCATGTAAAACCTGGCTCTAGCGATGGGTCATAAGTGTATGCCAAAGGTAATAGTTCGAGTTTTAAACCGAAGAAATAGAACAACAGTAACGCGGTCACGATGTACGGGAAGTTACTAATAAATGCCAAAACTGGCGGAACAATTTGTCCAAATAGCCCTTCACGTCGATACGATGCATACGTACCAATACTGACACCAATGATAAGAGCAACAATCAGCGAACCAAGCGCTAGGAACATAGTCCACGGCAGTGCCATAGCAAGGACATCTGAAACACTTACAGGAAACATAAGCACTGAAGGTCCCAGATCAAGAGTGAATACGCTTTTCATATACGCGAAGTATTGTTCGAAAACATTGCCATCAACAAAACCGTACATTTCACGAACGGCATCCATTTGAGCAGGATCCATTCGACCTTGAGCTGCAGCGAAAAGAGCATCAACAGGATCTCCTGGCATTAGGCGAGGCAACATGAAATTAAACGAGATAGCGATTAAGAAAGCGGTAAAATAGAAGCCAAATCGGCGAATTAAAAACGACATAAAAATCTTTTAACCTAGGGGCTACAACCTAAGCTGTAGCCCTCTCAAAAATAACTTACTTAAGGTGTAGATTGTTGAGAATTATTACTCTCTTACCACCGTCGTACCATACTGGCTGTACGTATGGGTCTTTTTCACTTGGCCAACCAACAATATGTTTAGTACTGTATTGGAACCAAGTTGGGTTAGAAAATAGAGGGATAAAGGGAAGGTTTTCAGCCGTAAATTCCTGAAGTTCACTCAACACTTTCTCTTGCTGCTCTGCATCACCAATTTTGCCGAAGCTGTCGATCAATGCGTCGATTTCTGGTGAATTAACACCGTGACCAGCATGCCAAGTTTTTCCGATTCGAGACGTTGAGAAGTACTCTTGGTACGCCAAGATTGGATTTGTCGCGACCATTGACCAGTTAATTGACATGGTATATTTGCTTTCTTTCAAATTGCTGTCATATACCGCCCAATCCACAGTCTTAACGTTTGCTTTCACACCCACTTCTTCAAAGTATTCAGATACCATCTGAACCACTTGGATCCAGTCGGTCCAACCGTTTACAACCTCGATATCAAACTCAACCGTTTCCCCGTTTGCTTTGTCGCGGAATCCATCACCGTTTTTGTCAACTAAGCCCGCTTCATCAAGTAAAGCGTTTGCTCTTTCAACATCGTACTTAGTTAGATAACCATATTTCTTAGATACATTTTTATCAATGTGCGTTTCGTATAGCTCACCGATGCCACCAGCATTGAAGTTTGCGGTCGGATAACCGTAAGCAGCAATATCAACGATGGTTTCACGATCAAGAGCCATAGAAAGTGCTTGTCGTACTCTTAGGTCATCAAATGGCGCTTCTTTGGTATTTACGTAAAGGTGGATAGCATCATTCGCTGGATACCAAAAATGGTTATTTTCTTTATCCATATCGACAAATGTTGACTCAACGTCAGCAATAAAATTTGAACCCCAATCAATCTCACCTTTGATTAAGGCAGGTTGGATCTGAGAGTTGTCATTGTAAGAACGGAAGTTGATGCAATCTAAATAAGGTCTATTTTCTAAATAGTAATTTGGGTTTCGGCACAGCTCCATCTGTTGCGGTTTAATGTATTTAACCGTCGTCATTGGGCCACTACCTACCGGGTTAAGGTTGGTAAACGTTGTCAGCTCTTCAACTTTCGACCAAATATGCTTTGGTACAATATGGTAACGCTCTAAGTTCCAAGCAAATGTAGAATCCGCTTCCGTCAGCTCAAACACGACGGTTCGCGCGTCAATAGATTTGATTTCTTTTAAATTACCTGAAGACCAAATACCTTTCTGGTCAAAAGCTGGTGCCTCTTTAGTCAACATAAAGCTAAAAACAACGTCGTCTGCAGTTAACTTTGAACCATCAGACCACTTCAAATTCTCTCGTAACTTAAGCGTCAATGTTTTCAGGTCAGTTGAATACTCAACCGACTCAGCCAGGCGATAATCAACATCACCTGTCATGTTGTTGAATACGACCAATGGCTCAAACATTACCCCATGCAGCAAGTCTTTAGTTGTATAAGGGTTAAAGTTTTCAACAAAGCCAGTATTGATAATTGGCACCGTTAGTGTGCCACCCTGCTTAACTTCATCTGCTTGTACAGAGGCTCCGAATAAAGCTCCAATGGCGAGCGAAGCAATCAATGTCTTTTTGTGCATCACGTTGTCCTTTTAATGATAATAACCAGAAAGAAAGCGCTTTCTTTTAACTTTAAAAAAGGGGGTGTTTTCGTATTCACTATCGGCAACTCGCATCAAGAAACCGCTTTCTTTAGGTGGATAATAAGCCGATAGAATGATTCTTCAACTTACATTTCGGTGAAACGAACCATAGATCACAAATTTAGAATAGATTGAGAATAGAAATACACAACAGTGCCATTCGTCACATTAATTGTTCACTAACACGAAAAACAATTTAAAAACAATAAGTTAAAATTCACTAATGGTACCCCCATGGTCTTTCCTAATCGTCGAACCTCTAACCCATCAATGAACTTATGTGCTTTCTTTAAAATAGCCTTTCCGTCGCGATTCTCAACATACATAGACTGTATCTATGTATGATTCTCTCAAAAACAAAAGAAAGCGCTTTCTTGGACGCTAAACCTATGTCAGCATACCAGTCATAAAATGTAAGTTCCCCCTTAGGACAACTATGTTTAACTTTTGGAATGGCAATAAATCAGGTAAAAGACAGCACTATGAGTTGGAGCTAATTCATAGCTTGTTGAATTGGGATCCGAACGAACCTATTGTCGTTCACAGCGATAATACAGACTTTCCAAGAGCTGAGGATGAAGGAAATATATTCCGCAAGAATTATGATGTACTCGTCACGGTGGCGGGAAACCGTAAATTTGCTGATAAGCCTGCAATCAAACTCAACTCTCCAATTTGTAAAGGCTTATTAGGACACCGTATCCTGATAATTAGGGAACAAGATCAACCCACATTCCATAATATCAACAGCAATAAACTGAAATCACTTATCGCTGGAATTCCTGCGACATGGGCTGATGCTGAGCTGTTTAGAGCAAATGGATATCGAGTACTAGAGCAAGGAACGTTACCAGAGATTCTGAAACTTCTCTCAGATAAAAAATGTGATTATGTGTCACTCGGAGCCAATGAAGTTGAAAGCATATACCAAGAACATACCTATTCCCTGGATGGGTTAGTCATAGAAAAAAGTATTATGCTTTATTACCCTCTTCCTCTGGTCTTCTATGTCCACCCAGACAAGGCTCAACTGGCTCAATTACTTGAGGACAAACTGCAAGACTACAAACTCAGTGGTGATTTCGAGCTATTGTTTAACCAACATTTCGGGGACGTAGTGAGATCCATTGGATTAGAACATCGCAAAGCTATTAACCTCGTAAATAAGGAGCTACCGCCAGAGCTAAGATCATTTAAGTCTCAAGTCATCTCGTGATTATAAATAGAGGAGACTTAAAACCATGCACCTAGATTTACAACATTAGGTGCATCCGCTTCATGCTCCTAATGTCGATATCATCAAACCATAGGCAAGATAACTAACGGCTTGCTTTTACATATAGCGGTGGATACTTAAGTCATCAGTTTTAATATCACTAGCTGAGCCACTGACCACGCTTGCCAAGATCTTTCCTGAGCCACATGCCATTGTCCAACCTAATGTCCCATGTCCAGTATTTGTAAATAGGTTCTTGATAGGCGTCTTACCGATAATAGGCGTACCATCCGGCGTCATTGGTCTTAACCCAGTCCAGTATTCAGCCTTAGAAAAGTCACCCGCTTGTGGGAAAAGATCTTTAATCACCATATCAATCGTGGCTTTGCGTTTTTCAGGGATAAGGTAATTAAACCCCGCAAGTTCTGCCGTCCCTGCAATGCGAATACGATCATCAAATCGCGTCATCGCTACCTTGTAAGTTTCATCCATCACAGTCGAGGTTGGTGACTTATCTGCATTCACGATCGGCAGTGTTAGCGAATAGCCTTTCACTGGATAAACCGGGATCGACAAATCGACTTGCTTCAACAGTTCTCGAGAATAGCTTCCTGAAGCGACCACGTAAGCATCCGCTTTGAACTCGCCTTGAGTCGTTGTAATACTCTCAATGGTTTGATTCTGATGATTGAGCCTAACCACTTCGGTATTAAACACGAACTGAACGCCGAGTTGCTTGGCTTTTTCGGTCAAGGTTAAACAGAACTGATGACAATCACCGGTTTCATCGTGTGGTAAATACAGGCCGCCCACCAGCTTGTCTTTAACGTCTGCTAAACCAGACTCCACTGACAGACACTGTTCAACATCAAACAGCGAGTGTTCGATTCCACTCTCTGTTAATAGCTTCATATCCTGCTGAATAGCGTCCAATTGTTTTTCGCTTCTGAATACTTGCAAGGTGCCTTTCTGCCGGTCCTCATAAGCCAAATCTTCACTGATTCTTAGATGAGTCAGGCAATCTCGGCTGTAGTTAGCGACTCGTAACATCCGCGATTTATTCTGTGCGTACTTGGCTTCATTACAGTTGGCGAGCATCTTAGTCGCCCAAGACATTAACTCTGGAGAAAGAGAAGGCTTCACTTTAAGTGGCGCATGTTCTTGGATAAGCCATTTCATCGCTTTCAAAGGGATGCCCGGTGCCGCCCATGGTGATGAATAACCGTAAGAAATTTGCCCGGCATTCGCAAAACTGGTTTCTTTGCCACTGCTATCTTGACGATCAATAACCGTGACCGAGTGACCTTCTTTTGCCAAGTACCATGCGCTGGTCAATCCAATAACACCACTGCCAATTACAATAACTTCCATTCTCTTCCCCTAATGCCTGACAAAGCCAAATCTGTCGAACACAGCTGTCAGTCTAAAACTCGTTTCGTTAATAATTTGTAACTTATTCCGCATGTGTTGACTTAACAATAGAGGTGGCATTGACAAAACATCAATTCGACTCGAAAACAAATCCAGCAGTTTGGAAGTGTGATATTGGCGGTATTTGAAAGCTTAGGTAGGAGTCGCTAAGTAAACTGATTAAGCCTAGATATTGTAAGCGTCATGACTCAAGAAAGTGGCGTTCTCGAGTAAGAAATCTAACAAGGTTTCCGCTTGTAGCGTTAGTGCACGGCCTTTCAAAGATTGAACCTTAACCGTCGCCTTCGATAGCATCTCCAACTCGGTCGCAACCACTTCTATCTGCCCTGACTTTATCTCATCGATCACAGTGAGTTTAGGCATAAAGGTGACGCCCAACCCTGCTGAAACGAAGTTAGTCAGTGCCGTGACTGAGTTAGTTTGAAGTTTTGGCTGCAAGGTAAGATGGGAAATTTGTTCAGCCTGCTTTACCAGCCTCCCCATACCGGTCGAGTTATCGATCAAGGCGAGAGAAGCGTCTTGAATATCTTGCATTACCACTGGTGCATCTTTCATCGTAAGGAAGTGCCCCTTCGGAGCAATCAATTCGAGCGGATGGCTGCGTTCAACGTGAGAGTGCAGTTTAGGATGTGGTGCAGACGCATAGGTTATCGCAAAGTCTATCTGTTGATCTTCCAACATCTTGACTGCATCCAATGCCCCTGCGATCTCAATAGAAAGATTGATATCAGGATAACGAGTCATGAAGGTTTGCATCGGTTTAGAGACCAAGTTAGTAATAAATCCTTCTCCAATCGCGATGCTAACATTACCGCCCTTGAGGTTTTTAAGCTTGGTTAGTCGAGCAAGCACTGCCGCCTCTCCACGAACAATGGAGCGATAGTAGTTCAACAGTTCGTTCCCCGCCTCAGTCAGCAGAGATTGGCGGTTGTTGCGCTCCCATACTTTCATTTCCGCTTGCGCTTCTAACTGTGTCAGCATTCGACTCATCGCGGCAGGGTCAACGTTCATCATCTTAGATGCCTTACGTAACGACCTGTATTTTGATAACGCGTTTAAGTACTCGAGAGCACGGATATTAAAGTGGTGCATTCAACTTCCTTGTAATTCAACTGACACTTAATCAAGCGTCTCACAAATTTGCTGCGAACATATATCCCAATTTATCAAGATCGTAATTGCTCTTACTAACTTGTGCACCGAGTCACTTCAAGACATCACATCAAAGGCTGATATACGTGTTTTAGCTTGCTGTCGATAAAACAAAGGCGACAACTTTCGTCATCGCCTTTGTGGTCATTATCCCGATGTAAACCTCAAGCAGTCAATAACCGGTCACTTCACTACAGACCAACAAAGAAACTGATCACTAGCGCATTAATCAAATCAACAAAGAAACCACACACTAATGGCACCACAATGAATGCTTGTGGGCTTGCGCCATATCGATGAGTTACTGCCGTCATGTTCACAATTGCTGTTGCGGTCGAGCCTAGAGTGATACCACCGAAGCCTGAACATATCACCACAGAATCGTAGTTTCTTCCCATCAAGTAATAAACGACAAACACAGTAAACAACAGGGAAAGCAAGATCTGGATACTCATGACAACAGAGATATAGCCAAACAGTCCATCGAGATCCCAGATACGCAACCCCATCAATGCCATGGTCAAGAACATGCCTAAACAAATATCAGAGATCATCGCTAAGCCTTTGCGGCCTTGAGCGATTTTCTCTTGTGTACGACGTTTCTTAAACAGTGCGCGACCAACGTTTCCGATTAGGATACCTGCGATCAAACAGCTAACGAATAACGGCAGTTTTAGGCCCATCGAGTCGATAACTTCACTCAAGCTGTAACCCAGCATTAGTGTTAAGTTAAGAATCAACCACGCCCACAGAACGCCGTAGTGGCTAAGCTCTGTTTTTGTTTCACTCTCTTGGAATGCACCAACCGTAACCTCTTCTTCATTAGAAGGGCTTACTTTGTGTTTATTGAGCAGGTAGTTCGCAATCGGACCACCAATCACACACGCTGCAATTAAACCAACCGTGTTTGAAGCGACACCAAGTTCGAGCGCGTTAGCAATACCAAACTCTTCCACAAACATTGGCGCCCAAGCTAACGTTGTGCCTACGCCGCCTATCAAGCTAACAGACCCAGATAGCAAGCCTGCTTTCGCATCCATTCCAAAGCCAGAAGCGACTGCCATTCCGACTACGTTTTGCAACACGATAAAAATGGCAGCAAGACACAGTAGGATGAACAACGGTCGCCCGCCTTTAATCAGTGTTTTAATATCCGCTTGGAGCCCGATGCCAGCAAAAAAGTAGAGAAGCAAAAAGTCTCTGACATCTAGGCTAAAAGTGATTTGGATTTCAAAAATATAGTAAAGCGCCGCTACGGTCGCTGCGCAGACAAAGCCACCAATCACAGGCTCTGGCAGTGAATACTTTCTTAATACTTCAGATCGCTCGATCAAACCTTTACCGATAAACAGTAATGAAATCGCGATCGTAAAAGAGAGCATTGGAGAAACTAGGGTTTCTGTCATGAGGTTATGGATTCCTAATAGTTAGATTATTCATAATATTGCGTACTATTAATAATCTAGGTTCACGCCAAAAAATCAAGCGATTATCTATGATAAAAACACCTAATATGGTTAATTCTGCGACGGTATTAATAGAGATTATAACTATAAAGCAATGATTAAAGGAACGGATATTAGGGAGGTATACAGATGAGGTGGGATATAGAGGCTCTAAAACGAGAAAACCCCAGCATTTCTGCTAGGGTTTTGAATAGTGGTGGAAGGATGGGGATTTGAACCCCAGATACGCTATAAACGTATACTCGCTTTCCAGGCGAGCGCCTTAAGCCACTCAGCCATCCTTCCACAAATTGTGTGTTGAGCATGTCACTCAACGAGGCGCTACTTTATTGATTCTGCTTGCTTTGGTCAAGGGGCATTCTCAAAAAAACTGCCTTTTTCGGTTTGTTCGATTACAAATTAACTCATTAGATCAAAAACAAACCAAATTTCATTCTTTCGCTGCACTTACGCTTGTTGCTTTTCTTAAGCTTGTTGATAGTAGCCAGGAACTCGAAACCATTTACGACACATATCGAGGAAGTAGCCGTAAAGTACGCCCATACCGCACGAGATAACTGCATTACTGGTGACAGCCGTAACGATCTGGTCGCCTGAAGCACCCACTGCCAACAAAATACCCGCATACACTGGAGACTGGAATAACACGTATGCCATCAAATCAGACAAGTTTTTCATCAATGAGCTTTCTGAAAGTTTTGCACCATTGCGTAAGAACCAATCACGAAAAACGCCATAAGGCCAAGCGATAGCAATGTTTACAGGAATAGATAACGTTCGAGAAGCAAGAGATTGCTCAAACGTCATACCAGAAATAAACACTTCTACGATCATGCCAGAAATAAAACAGAAAACGACCATAGCAAATGTATCCGCAGCTGCGTTTCGAATACAAAATGGACCACGAGACTTCATTGACGACAAACCTAAAATATATCACTGCTTAATTAGTGATTTAGTAACATATAAACAAGGCACATTTGCACCTCACCAGATAATGTCGCTATTAAATCACAAGATTAGTAGTCATACACTCCAAATTAAAAATCAAGTTGTAAATTAACAACCAAAAACCACTTTAAAAGCAGTCACTTTCACCAAAAAACCCAACCAAGGTCAAATATTGGACAGTTCGTCATTTACTTACCGTAATTAAACAACATTTAAGCCATAGGTAGATTTACAGTAATGATATTAATGACATCTTGTGTAGGTGGTGATCCTAAAGCAACCTGCTCTAACGCTTTATCGACTTGTTCAGTAAGTTCCACGTTGTTCATAGCTTCAACGTGGACACGTAGGCTCTCTAGTGCAAATTGAACCAGTTCTAGGTTGTTGTCTTCTAGCGCCACATACAACGTCACTAACAGCTCTTCAGTGTTATCTTTGTTGCGAAGATCAGGTTTAGGCAGTGACTCGCTTTTACTTTTCGAATCGTGTGGTTTTACGTCTTGGCTTTCGAGCTCATCCGCTTTTACTTCATGGTATTGATAAAGCTTATTTGAATAGCGGAACAAGGCATCATCCAGTTCACGCTCGTCAATCGGCTTAGCAATAATATAATCCACACCTGCCCCCAACATACGCTCACGAGTCTCTTTAAAGACATCAGCCGTACAACCAAACACCAATACCGATGACACATCGCCTATCAAAGCACGAATAGCAGTGGTTGATTCAACGCCATCCATCACAGGCATATGGTTATCCATGAGCACCAAATCAAAGCGCTCAGCAACCACGGCTTGTATCGCAAGTTCACCGTTTTCGACGCTCTTACAGGTAAAGCCTTTACTGCTCATGAAGGCTTCAATGATCACCGTGTTAGTTCGGTTGTCCTCGACGATCAGTACCTTTAAGCCAGAGTAGTCCAACTTCTTATGTGGCAAACTCTCGATTTCTCCTGGCTGACATGGCTGAATCTTCAAGCGAACATCAAAACTCGTGCCTATCCCTTCTTCACTGGTGACGGTAATACTGCCATCCATCAACTGGGCAATTTTCTTCACAATCGCGAGGCCAAGGCCAGTACCGCCAAAACGCCTTGTGGTCGAAGACTCCGCTTGTTCAAACGGTTTAAAAATACGCTTCTGAGCTTCTTTAGAAATACCAATTCCGGTATCACGAACTCGAATGCTCAGATAGGTGTCACTCCCCTCTACAACTTCTTTCAGGTACACCTCAACAAAGCCTCTGGAGGTGAACTTCACCGCGTTGTTCAATAGATTAAACAAAATTTGGCGAAGGCGAGCTTTATCTGAGAAGTACCAACGACCCGAAGTCACCTCAGAGTACACTTTGAATTGAAGCCCTTTCTCGGAAGACAATGTGTAGTAAACACTGTTAATACTGCCGATGATCGAATCAAGCGGGAAACGCGTTTCATCAAGATCCAACCTGCCCTGCTCGATCTTCGAGAAGTCTAAGATCTCGTTGAGTAGAGTCATCATATGATCGCCGGACTCATACAAGCTCTTAAGATGCTTCTCTTGTTCAGAATTTAGAGGCGTTTTTAATAGGATTTGAGCGGTACCCAATACCCCATTCATCGGAGTGCGAATTTCATGTGACAAGGTCGCAAGGAAAGCGGTTTTTGCATTGGTGGATGCCTGAGCTTTAACCTTTTCCGCTTCGAGATAAATGGTCTTTTCGTTGAAGGTTTTAATCAAATGGCCGATTTCGTCATCACTCGGGTAATCCACATCAATGATTTCGCCGGCTTTCGAGCTATCAACCTGTGCTGCAATCCTTGTGATTGGACTAATCAAATAACGGTTCAATAAGTAATACCCCGCCATGACACAAAGTAGCAATAGCGGAACAATACCGCCTTCAATGCTCATCACCTGACGAAACACTTCGTCTTCTACTCGTGATTTGGAGTTCACCACATCCACTTGCCAGCCGAAATCACCAAATTGATTGCTACTGATGTAAATGCCTTCAACGAGATTAAAGTTATGCGAAACCAACACTTGGTTAAGCTTATCTCTGAGCGTAATGCCAAGGTTGTATTCTTCGGCGTGGTTCTTGATAAAACCAAGCAGCTCTTCGAGCGAGAGATCCACCGTGGCAACACCGGCAAAAGTACCGTCGTAATAATAAGGGGAAGACGCCGTAATCATTCGAACGTGTGTGTATGGGTCGATATACACATCGCTCCAAGAGATCGTTCCTTGTTTTTTGTTGACGACAGAGGTGTACCAATACTCTTCTTGATAAGGGGCATTTTTGGGGTTGTTGTAAGAATATATCTGATCGATTCTTCCATCGTCGGCTTTATTAAAAAAGTAACTGTTGAGAAGCTTTTTAGAATCGAGCGCATAAGGTTCAGGCCAAATACCGGCACTGACAATTGTATCGTCGCTCGCCGCCAACATGGACTTAAATAGCGGAATAACATCATCACCATTGCGATGTGCTTGAGCAAACCCAACGAGACTGTCTACAAAGCCTTGAGAGCTGCTGAGTGGCTCTGTAATCAATGCGGATAACAATTGCGTACGCAAGTCGAGATTTTGTTGTAATTTGGCGCGCACAGGGGATTCTACGACGTAATACGTCACACTACCGACAATGGCAATAAACATCGCAAGGTATAATCCAAGCGCTACCATGCTTTTTTTCTTTAAAGACGACCGTATCTGCATAATTCTTTTATTGTTTTCTTTTCTGTTAAACCTAGTGTTTATCATCCATGACATCAAGCCTTTTTAGATTGAAGCTTGATTGGCACAAGTTCATTGGTACTATAAGCGCAAATATGTTCCCTTTTACGGTACCTCACTTTGACTTTACAAGATATTCTTGCGCTTCCAGAGTTGGAAGGAAAGCTAATCACAGAACACAAAACAATGGGCTTTGTCACTGCAATGGCAGCGGCACCGAATGTGTTAACCCCGCATGAGTGGCTACCGTTCTTATGGGGTGGCGAAGAAGTCGCACCTTTTACGGATGGTGAACAGCTAGAAAGCTACATTGAAGTTATCATCGAGCTTTGGAATAAAACCCGCCCAGAACTGATTGAAGGGACTTGGGTTTGGCCTGAAGCTTGTCAATTAGACGACGAAGAAGTGGTGAACACTGCCGCTCGTGATTTTTGTGAAGGCTTGCTTCAAGGCTGGCAGATTGCTCGCGACGATTGGGAAACACTAATGCCTGAAGAGAGCGAAGATAACGCACTCGTTGGCGGTGTCCTGCTGTCACTGAGCATGCTTTACGATCCAGAAACGTCAATTGCTACGCTTGCAGAGCAAGGCATCGAAGGCCTAGAGCAGTTCGAAGAGATCTTTAACGCTGTTCCTGTGATGCTTTGCGGACTAACGCAGCGTGGCATTGCACTGGCTGAAGCTCAATAACAGTTAGCTTTATACAAGCCAAAAGGCCTCATTATGAGGCCTTTTTTAGTTTTCAGACGAAATAAAATAGTCGCTTTAGAAGCCTTTCCAATCGAAGTCATCAATTCGCTCATCAGCAATATAAAACAGCTTAGTGCCACTGCTGACCACTTGATCTAACTCTGGGTTGAGTTCAATACCGCTCCCCGTATCAATGGCGATCAGAGTTGCTTGATACTTCTCTTTAAACACTGAGAAAATAGGCGCGACGGTGACAGACTCAGCGTCTTCAGGGAAATACGTTGAATACTGTGTCATGCCTCTTGTTGAGCTCAATAATTCTTGGTGAAGCGCACTGGAACCTGGGTCTACCGCAGCCTTTGCTAGCATCTCAGCACCCACCGCTGGAATACATTCTGAGTTAGGGCAATGCTTGTGTAACAAATCGCTCAGCGCTTCATCTTTAAAGTAAACAAGAAGGTGCGCTTTAGGGTTTCGGTTGGCACAGTAAAGCGCCGCAGATAACGTAATGTCGTCTTCTGGGTTATCAATCAGGATGCAACTTGCAGACTCAATGCCCGTTTTCTCCATCTCTTTGCCATCGGTGTAGCTGTTTACTTTGACGAAATTGATTTCACCGGGTAACGGGTTCTCGATATCTGAACGCGTACATAGCACGATTGGTCGTTTACCCGTTTCTTCGTGTTGTAGCATGCGGATGAGATGAATGGTTCTTTGCTCATTCCACCCCAACATCAAAATGTGGTTGTCCACTCTAACTCTCCTTTTTCCTAGCAAGCCCGCTCGCCAATATTCAACACCTTCTGTCGCCACTTTACCGAGCAACGCGGCAAAAAGGCTCAACCCGCCTGGAATCACAAATAGAATAACGATCCACTGCCCCGCTACCGTGGTCGGTGATAAATCACCATAACCAACCGTAGAAGCCGTCACCACCAAGTAGTAAGCGAATACGGTAACCGAACTGGTTAAATCTGTTTCACCCGCCAAATACAGCATCGACCACGATAAAGCGATGTAGCCAAGAAAAGTGAACAGTAAGTTTTTGCCATTCAAAACAAAGATGTTTGCTTTGATCCAGCGTTTGAGTTGTAACCAGATTATCATTCGAGCCTCTAATCTTTTCCTCTTACTTACATGCTAGAAAAAATACGCGATATCAACAAGATGTATCATCAGAAAAAGATACATGACCACAAGATTGATATTGGCGGCCTATACGCAGATACAAAAAAACCAGCACTATTGGCTGGTTTTTTTATTGGTTAGATAAAAGAACGACTTACGCGTTACCTTTTACCTGCACATTTAACTGCTCTGCAAAATCTAGCATGCGGTTCAATGGAATAAGAGACTTCACGCGTAATTCGTCAGAAACGAAGATTTCGTGTTGCTCACCACCATGCTCAAGTGCATTTTCAATCGCTTCAAGGCCATTCATAGCCATCCAAGGACAGTGTGCGCAGCTGCGACAAGTTGCACCAGCACCCGCAGTCGGCGCTTCAATCAGCTCTTTTTCAGGAACCAATTGCTGCATCTTAAAGAAGATACCTTTGTCTGTCGCGACAATCATCTGTGGATGAGGCAGCTCTTTCGCTTTCTTGATCAGTTGGCTTGTTGAACCCACAGCATCAGCCAGCTCAACTACGCTTGCTGGTGATTCTGGGTGAACCAAAATAGCGGCTTCTGGATATACCGATTTCATTTTCTTCAGAGCATCAGCTGAAAACTCATCATGAACGATACACTCACCTTGCCAAAGCAACATGTCAGCGCCAGTTTGATTTGCAATGTAAGAACCTAGGTGGCGGTCTGGCCCCCAAATAATGGGTTTGCCTTCAGCATCTAAGCTTTCAACAATTTCTAAAGCGATGCTCGACGTAACGACCCAATCTGCACGTGCTTTAACAGCCGCAGAGGTGTTCGCGTATACAACCACGGTGTGGTCGGGGTGAGCATCACAAAATTCTGTGAATTTGTCAGCCGGACAGCCAAGATCAAGTGAACATTCAGCTTCAAGCGTTGGCATTAAAATGCGTTTTTCAGGGGTAAGGATCTTTGCAGACTCACCCATAAAACGAACACCAGCGATGATCAAAGTGCTTGCTGAATGACGGTTACCAAACTTAGCCATTTCTAATGAATCGCCAACGAAACCACCAGTTTCTTCTGCCAGAGCCTGAATTTCAGGATCGGTGTAGTAGTGTGCAATTAGAACTGCATCTTTTTCTTGAAGTAGTTTTTTGATGTTTGCGATGTGGGCCTGTTTCTGAGCGTCGCTCAATGGAACTGGCTTTGCCGGAAACGGGTAAACTGTATCGATTTTATCTAGTATATGACTCATTGCTCTTGCTCTACGCAACTTCTTCCGAGAATCCGAGTATTCTACACAGGACAGCGATTGGGATCAAAAAGGATTGGTTGCAAGCGGTGACTAGCTAATGCTTAAAACGCATAAACAAGGCGATGTGTTATCATCACTAGCAAGAGAAGTAAACACTAAACGGAAGTGAACAGGTATAAAAAAGAGGCGCCTAAGCACCCCTATTTTGGTTATAAGTGGGTTTTGGCCACTTTAGCCGAAGCACTGTTTGGGTGCTCGGTTACGACTTGTTGGTAATATTTCTTAGCTTGCGTCGCGTTGTTGTTGCGCGCTGCTATGTCACCAAGCTTAACCAGTGCATCTGCTCGCTTGTTTGAGTCTTTGTACGACACAACAGCAGCGAAGCTCTTCACGGCTTCTTTATCTTGCTTCTTAGCGAAATAAAGCTGACCTAACCAGTAATGTGAGTTAGGTGTGAAGGTAGAATCTGGGAAGTCTTTTTGAAACTTTTGGAATGCAGCGATAGCACCCGTGTAGTCTCGTTGCTTTAGAATCATATCTACAGCATTTTGATAAGCAGTTTGCTCATCCACATCAGTACTGAACGTACCAGAAGCGTCTTTAGAGCCTTCGCTCGCCGCCACTGCTACCGTTGCTGTTCCTGCTGCTTTCACCTCGCCTCTTACGCGATCCAGTTCAATGAACAGTTCACGCTGACGCTCTAGCATTTGCTTCATATCGTAGCTGTTTCGTTCCAGCTCACCACGAAGTTCACTGATCTCCAGTGCCATGTCGTCGATTTGCTGTTGCATTTGAAGCTGAACGAGATTGCGATTTTGAAGCAGGCGCTCTAAACGCTCAATATCTGATTCGTTAGATGCTGATCGAGAGGAAGATGATGAATTGGTTGCGGTGCTATTGAGATCGGATACTGGAGCTGGTGCAGCGAACGCGGTGTTCGCTGCACTTGCCAGTAACGAAAGCAAAATGACTCGCTTTGTGTTACTGAACATGAGGCAATTCCTCAATTATATAGTCTACTAAAATTAGTAAACTAGTACTGCGCGACGGTTTTTAGCGTACACATCTTCAGATTGACCTAGAAGAAGTGGCTTCTCTTCACCGTAGCTTACGATAGAGATTTGGTCAGCTTGAACACCTAGAGCTTGTAGGTATTTCGCTACAGCTTGTGCACGACGCTCGCCAAGTGCGATGTTGTACTCAGGAGTACCGCGCTCATCAGCGTGACCTTCGATAGTAACGTTCATGTCAACGTTCTTAACTAGGTATGCTGCGTGAGCTGCTAGCATTTCTTCGTAATCGCCAGCGATAGTAGAGTTATCGAATGCGAAGTAGATTGTTTGAGTTTCACGTAGCGCTTGCTCTTTAAGCTCTTGCTCAGACAGTTGACCGTTAGCGTCAATTGGCGTTACAACAGTTGTGTCTACATTGCCTTCTGAACCTGAAGTTGTTTGGTTGCTTTCAGTACCAGATGTTGCAGATGTTGCTTCATCAGTTGAGCTACATGCCGTTACTGCCATCACTGGTAGTGCAATCATCAAGCCTTTAAGAACTTTGTTAAGTTGCATCTTTTTTTCCTTACGTTATCAAACTTAGTTTCTACAGCGACTAAGAGTGCTATAGATAGTTAAATGCCACAATAGTTAACACTATCAATAGCTAAAAGAATATGTAATTTTCCCTAGAGGAACGGTGACCATGCAGGCGCTCTTACGCGTCCGTTAGTTGCCGGTAATCTAGCTTTAAAACGTCCATCGATAGAAACCATCGATAGTACATTTGTTTTGTTGTAAATAGAGCTATAGATAACCATACCTCCATTCGGTGCAATACTTGGAGACTCATCTAACAATGTTTTTGTTAGTACCTGAACCGCACCGGTTTCCAAATCTTGCTTAGCCAAGTTAAAACCTGAGTTGCTGCGATTCACCATGATCATGAATCGACCATCAGGAGTGATCTGGCCACCTAAGTTTTGGCTACCTTGCCAAGTAATACGAGAAGTCGAATTATTGGACAAATTTACATTATAAATCTGTGGTTTACCACCACGATCCGATGTGAAAATAAGAGACTTGCCATCTGGGTGCCAGAATGGTTCAGTATTATTCGAACGGCCGCGGGTAATTTGAGTCAGCTTACGGCTAGCAAGGTCAAGTGTGTACACCTGAAGGCTGCCCGTTTTCGACAATACCAATGCCAATGTTTTACCATCTGGCGAGAATCTTGGCGCACCATTGTGACGAGGGTATGACGTCACTTTCTCACGTTCACCCGTGTAAATATTCATGATGAATATTTCAGCTTGGCCATTCTGGAAGCTCACATAAGCTAGCTTTTTGCCGTCTGGTGACCATGCTGGAGACATGAGAGGCTGCTTAGAACGAAGTACTAAACGCTCGTTAAAGCCATCGTAGTCAGCAACACGAAGTTGATACGGGTACTTGTCTTTATCGTTCACTACCACGTAAGAGATACGAGTTAAGAACGCGCCTTTCTCACCAGTTAGCTCTTCATACACTAGGTCTGAGATACGGTGTGCGTACTCTCTCAAGCGATTACCAGGAACCGTAGCCTTCTTATTGAATAGAACGTGATCTTTAGAAAGCACTAATTGGCCTTCATCACTCAGCGCACGACTTTGTCCTTTGGTCAGTTGACCACGAACAATGTCGATCAATTGGTAATTCACCACATACTGCCCTTCGGCATTTTTAGTGATACTACCGGTAAGCAATGAGTCAACACCTAGGTTAGTCCAAGCATCAAAGTTAACCTCAGTTTCGCTGTAAGGCGTTTGAGGCATTTTGCTTGTCGCAACTGGGCTGAATTTACCACTGCGCTGTAAGTCAGAAGCGATAACCGCTGATACATCGTGTGGCAATGGCTCTGAGCCTTCCCAACGGAAAGGTACAATAGCTATAGGTCTTGCAGAGTTAATACCGTCTGTAATAACCAGCTCCAGCGCTGCATGTGCAAACTGGCTGCTTGTAGCTATTAAGAAAACAAAACTCAGTAATAGTTTCTTTAACACAAGTTCGTCCTTTTACTCTGGTGATACAGTTAAGTTAATGTCTTTCAGTGAGTTCACAATGTCTGGGTCTTTAGGCAACGGATAAGATTGCACTTGTGCCACCGCACGCTTGGTTGCTGCACATAAACGGCTATCGCCATCTAAGATACTCAAACTACCCAATATCGCGTTAGAGCCCGTTGGAATCAGCTTAAGGTTCACTCGACATGAGCGTCCTCGATAGCTGTCTTCTAACAACAGGTTCTGTTGAATCAGTTGGGTATAGATAGCCCCATAACGTTGCGCTTCATCAGTGATAAATTGTTGTCTTGCTGAAGAGTTTTGAGTCGCTTCCGTTTCAAGCCCAGCAAAGATATCGTTCAATGCGGCTTCTTGTTGTTTACGCTCTTTTTCTGCTTTTGCTGCAGCTTCTTTTGCCTTACGGGCTTTCTCTGCTGCGGCTGCCGCTTCTTTCTCTTTCGCTATGCGTTGCTTTTCCGCGAGTTCAGCGGCTTCTTTCTCTTTACGAGCTTTGTCTGCTGCCTCTTTCGCTGCTTTTTCTTTTGCCACGCGTTCTTGTTCAGCTTTTGCGATTGCCGCTTCTTTGGCTTTACGCTCGTTCTCGGCTTTCACTAACGCAGCTTCTTTTAGCTTACGGTCAGCTTCGGCTTTAGCGGCTTTCTTTTGCTCTTGCTGTAAACGCGCTTCTTCAGCTTTGCGTTGTTTCTCTTTCTCAACTCGACGCTTTTCAGCTTCACGAGTTGCTTTAGCTTCTTTCGCTTGCTGTTCTTTTAGCTTGCGAATATTTTCTTCTTCAGCTTTACGATTCTTTTCAAGTCGTTCGCTTTCACGTCTGAGTTTGTCTAGACGCTCTTGCTCTTTCTTGCTCGCCGCTTCTCTTTGTTGACGAATCTGTTGAGCTTGCTGGCGAACCAACTGAGGATCAATCACCACTGCTTGAACCATCTGCCCTGTAGGCTTTGGCTCTGACATCGTGAAATCCGCCCCCCAAATGAGCGCAACGAATAAAATGACGTGCAGCCCAAGAGAAATAAGAAGCGGTGATCTGAAATTATTGGATTTTTTATTATTCGCTTTCATGAATGCTACGGAGCTATTCCCTTATATCCGTTAAAAGGCCAACCTTTGGCACACCTGCACGGCTTAATTCATCAAGTAATAAAACCACTTCAGCGTATGGCGTTGCGGCATCACCACCAACCGCCACTGGAGAGTTTGGCTTCAGAGACAACTCGGCTTTCACACGGACGATAATATCTTCCATTGATAAGCCACGCTGTACTTCTTCGTCATTAACGCTCAAGCCAAGTTCACCGTCTTTGTTCACTTCAACGATGATGAAACTTGCGTTGTCGTCACCCAGTAGGTCTTGTGCCGATTTAGCCGTTGAAGCCTGAGGCAATTCAACGTCAACGCCTTGAGTAACAAACGGCGAAGTCACCATAAAAATGATCAGCAAAACAAGCATAACGTCGATGTAAGGTACAACGTTAATCTCTGCTGTCATTTTGCGTTTTTTAGGTTGGTATCCAGCCATCTATTATTCCCTGCCAGCCATCGCTTGACGGTGAAGAATACTGTGAAACTCTTCAGAGAAAGTCGCGTAGTTGTGCTCTAGCTTGCCTACTCGGCTGCTGAAGCGGTTGTACGCCATTACTGCTGGAATCGCAGCGAATAGGCCCATTGCTGTTGCGATCAGTGCTTCTGCAATACCAGGGGCAACCATTGCGAGCGTCGCTTGCTTCACTTCACCTAGTGCGATGAATGAGTGCATGATGCCCCAAACCGTACCAAATAGGCCGATGTATGGGCTGATAGAGCCAACAGTCGCCAAGAAAGGTAAGTTAGTTTCTAGTTCATCGACTTCACGAGCAACGGCAACGCGCATCGCACGGCCAGTGCCTTCCATGATGAAGTCAGGTGATGTTGCATTCGATTTACGAAGGCGAGCGAACTCAGTAAAGCCTGCGTAGAAAATTTCTTCAGTACCAGAAAGCTCGTCTTTGCGTTTGTTGCTCTCTTGGTACAGTTTTGCAAGATCAACGCCTGACCAAAATTTGTCTTCAAACACTTCTGTTTGTTTAGAAGCTTGAGATAACACTTTACTTCTTTTTATGATCATCGCCCAAGAAACAACAGACATGCCCATAAGAGTCAGCATGACCATCTTAACTAGTAAACTAGCTTCTAAAATTAGGCCTAAGATTGAGATTTCAGCAGTCACTATTCGTTAGCTCCGTGAGAATAAATGTTGGCATTGCTTTGGGTTTCATTTTTTGATTATCGATACATGCTACCTTAACCATTGCTTTACACAATGCCTTGCCATCAGGATTTACGATCTCTTGACAGAAGACCAAGGTAGCTCGCTTCAACTCGTAAATATTTGTAATGACTTGTAAAGAATCATCAAGACGCGCGCCTTGAATAAAATCAATGTCCATATGTCGGACTACAAAACCGATGTTTTGTTCTAACAATACTTGCTGAGAAACGCCAATTGAGCGCAACATCTCAGTTCGAGCGCGTTCGAAAAACTTAAGATAGTTTGAATGGTATACAACGCCACCCGCATCGGTGTCTTCGTAATACACTGTCACTGGCCACGTAAATGGCTTAGATAATCCCTGCAATTTGATACCACAATCCAAAACGATAAAGATCTCACTATAACCTAACTCCTTATCATTAATAGTATATCGCTGTGAATTTTTTGATTTGAGAGACGAAAAAAAAGGCCATCTGTATAAGATGACCTCTTTTTGGCTAAAAACCCAACAAGTATAAAGGTTCACGTTGTTATGAACCTAAATCATTTGCCTTTTATAGAAGGCGCAGCGTCGTTAGGTAGAGCAAAATTGTGAGTGAAACATATGGGCTAAACAGTAGCTGCCACATCCAAGCTCTTGGCTTAAATCCGATACCGTAAACCATGCTTGAGCATACTGCCCAAATGAACATTGGCCCGATGATCGCGTTAAAGCCACCGATGCTTGTCGCATACGCTTCAGGATCCCACATCACTAAACCCACATGCATGAAACCCAATACTAGGGATAAGGCTCTAAGCAGAGTCTTATCCATTGGTTGATGCAGCTTAGCGATTTGCTCTGCGAGATTACTCACTGTCTTTGTCCATCATTTCTGAATACTCTAGCCATAGAGCATTGATGATGCCGAATGCACATGCTAGAAGTACACCCAAAATCCATGCGAAGTACCACATAAAATTTCTCCTAAGTTATTTCACTTCTAGCTTAGTAAGCTGAAACGTCGTTATCTTCGATGTGTTTCTTATCTAGACGACCGAACATTTTGTAGTATGTCCAAGTTGTGTAGCCAAGAATCACAGGAACCATTACCGCCGCAACGACAGTCATAAGACCAAGCGTTAGCTCACTCGCTGTTGAATCCCACATAGTCAAGCTTTGGTTAGGGTTCAGGCTTGATGGCATTACGAATGGGAACATTGCAAAACCAGCCGTTAGAATAACACCAGCGTTCGATAGGCTTGAGAACAAGAATGCGAAACCACCACGCTCAAAGCGAGATGCAATCACAGCAAGCAGTGGCATTGCTACACCAAGGATCGGCGCAGCCCACATTGCTGGATAAGTTTCGAAGTTTGTCATCCAAGCACCCACTTGAAGTGATACTTCTTTGTTTAGTGGGTTTGAGTCAGCAAACGTATCGATAGTGCTCGTAATTACATAGCCTTCGATAGATTGAACCCAGAAACCACCAATAACGAATAGAGCAATAGCAATTAGGCCAGTGATCTGAGCAACGTTACGAGCACGAGCGTGCAGCGCTTCTGTTGTCTTCATTTGAAGCCATGTTGCACCTTGCATCACGAACAACATCAGAGCCAACACACCACAAAGCAATGCAAATGGGTTAAGCAGAGCGAAGAACGTACCATGGTACTTAGACATCATAAATTCGTTCAGTTCAAATGGAACACCTTGTAGTAGGTTACCAAATGCCACACCGAAAATGATTGGTGGTACTGCGCCACTAAAGCAAAGTGCATAGTCCCAAGTTTTGCGCCATTTTGGATCTTCGATCTTAGAGCGGTAGTCAAGTGCAAGTGGACGTAACCAAAGCGCTGCTAACGTCGCGTACATTGCGAAGTAGAAGCCAGAAAACGACGTTGCGTAAACCAGTGGCCATGCAGCAAACAATGCACCACCCGCAGTGATAAGCCAAACTTGGTTACCATCCCAGTGAGGGGCAATCGTGTTTAGCATAATACGACGTTCAGTGTCGCTCTTACCGATAACAGGTGACAGAGCGGCAACACCCATATCAAAGCCATCAGTTACGGCGAAACCAACCAGTAGAACACCGATCAATACCCACCAAATAAGTCGTAAGCTTTCGTAATCAAACATAATATTCCCTCACTTATACTTCAACTGAACGGCTAACTTTGTCTTCAACAGAGTTATCGTTTTGTTCGAAGTGGTAACGGCCTGTCTTCAAGCTACTTGGACCTTTACGTGCGAATTTCAGCATTAGGTAAACTTCTGCAATCAAGAACACTGTGTAAAGTGCCAGGATAGCGAATAGAGAAGTCCAAAGCTGTTCAATAGTCAGTGCTGATGCAGCAACGTTAACCGGTAGGATTTCACCAACCGCCCATGGTTGACGACCAAACTCAGCAACGAACCAACCTGCTTCAATCGCAATCCAAGGAAGTGGGATTGAGAATAGCGCAGCTTTAAGTACCCATGGTTTCTGTTCGATTTTCTGACGACACGTTTGAACAAACGCAGCACCGAATACAAACAGCATGATGAAGCCACAAGCAACCATCAGACGGAATGACCAGAATAGAGGCCAAACTGTTGGGATAGAATCATCCGCAGCCATTTGGATTTGGTCTTCAGTTGCATCAACAACGTCGTCTGTGTAGCGCTTAAGAAGCAAGCCGTAACCTAGGTCACCTTTCACTTCGTCGAACGCAGCCATGTTTTCTTCAGACTTATCGCCTGCACGTAGCTTTTCAAGCAGCTCGTACGCGTACATACCAGTACGGATACGATCAACGTGGTCATCACGTAGGTCACGTAGGCCCGTTACTTCAGTATCAAGCGAACGCGTTGCGATGATACCCATTACGTAAGGAATTTTAATTGCGTAGTCAGTATTCATTGTCTCTTGGTTTGGAATACCAAAAACAGTAAATGCGGCTGGTGCTTCTTCAGTGTGCCATTCCGCTTCTACAGCAGCGAGCTTCACTTTTTGAACTTCACCAAGCTCGTAACCAGATTCATCACCTAGTACGATTACTGACAAGATCGCCGCCATACCGAAAGACGCTGCAATCGCGAAAGAGCGACGAGCAAAGGCAAGGTCACGACCTTTAAGAATGTAGTATGAGCTGATACCAAGGATGAACATTGCACCCGTTGTGTAACCAGAAGCTACTGTGTGTACGAATTTAACTTGTGCTACTGGGTTTAGTACAACTTCAGCGAAGCTCACCATTTCCATACGCATAGTTTCAAAGTTAAATTCCGCACCCACTGGGTTTTGCATCCAGCCGTTTGCTAC
Source organism: Vibrio sp. 10N.261.51.A4 (assembly GCF_041471945.1). Classification (NCBI taxonomy): domain Bacteria; kingdom Pseudomonadati; phylum Pseudomonadota; class Gammaproteobacteria; order Vibrionales; family Vibrionaceae; genus Vibrio; species Vibrio sp. 10N.261.51.A4. Next base: position 33,031 of record NZ_JBFRPJ010000052.1, on the reverse strand, counting down.
CAAGATCCAAAGCGCAGAGAAGTTAGAGCCAAGTGCTACTAACCAAGTTACCGCTAAGTGCTGACGCTTTGACAGTCTGTCCCAACCGAAGAAGAATAGGCCAACAAAAGTAGACTCTAGGAAGAATGCAACAAGCGCTTCGATAGCTAGCGGAGCACCAAAAATGTCGCCAACATAGTGAGAATAATAAGACCAGTTAGTACCAAACTGGAACTCCATGGTTAAGCCTGTCGCTACACCAAGAGCAAAGTTAATACCAAACAATTTACCCCAGAACTTGGTCATGTCCTTGTAAATTTGCTTGCCAGTCATTACATAAACTGACTCCATAATGGCAAGTAGAAATGCCATACCTAAAGTCAGTGGAACAAATAGGAAGTGATACATCGCTGTAAATGCAAACTGCAATCGCGACAGATCAACAACATCAATCATGGTAACTCCTTTGTGTCGGCTGAATGACACTTGTGTGATTATTCACCGCAAAAATCCATGTTAAAACAATTTATGTAATTGTTATTACAAGTTGAAATTTGTAGCAAAAACGTACCGTTATAGTTAGATTATTGTTAAGCATGAGCTAATATAGCTGGCGCTAATATTACTGGTAAAATCAGTATGTTTCAAAAGGTTTATGGGAGAACCCTGCGTTGATTTGTATCAAATTTATTCGAGCAAATTAGAGTTATTTTTGTACAATTATGATTAAAATCACACCAATTATGCTTGTCTTAATAACAGCGCATGATATCTGTGACAAATGCTCAGCACCGCCTCAACATCCGAATTACAACTACCTATAAAGTATTAACAAAAAATATGACAACTTATTTCATTTCCTGTTATCTAAATCAAACCTGAAATCAAAGTTTCCATTTTTGAAGCTCCCTTTTCGATCTTTTTATCGACTCGCTCAAAGAGTTGTTATTCAGTAAAAAGCAAAAAACCCAGCGCTTATGCAACTGGGATCTTTAAAAATGAATAATTTAACGATTGGAGGGTTTATCTATTCCAAAGTGTAAATACGCTCTGTCGGTCGCGATTCGACCTCTTGGCGTCCTTTGTAGGTAACCTTGTTGAATCAAGTAAGGTTCTAACACATCTTCAATAGTGTCTCTCTCTTCACCAATCGCGGCAGCCATGTTGTCGATACCTACCGGACCACCACCAAACTTCTCCATAATCGCCAGCAGAAGCTTTCTATCCATGTAGTCGAAACCTTTAGCATCGACATCCAACATGTTTAGCGCTTTGTCAGCAACCTCCGGACAAATATGCCCGTCGCCTTTTACTTCCGCATAATCACGAACACGGCGCAGTAGACGGTTAGCAATACGTGGCGTACCACGAGCTCGGCGAGCAACTTCTAGCGCCCCTTCGGACTCCATAGAAAGACCAAGGCAATCTGCACTGCGCTGAACGATGTTTTGTAGATCTTCAACCTTGTAGTACTCAAGACGCTGAGTAATACCAAAACGGTCACGTAACGGCGATGTCAGTGAGCCAGCACGAGTGGTTGCGCCAATCAAAGTAAAAGGAGGAAGGTCAATCTTGATAGAGCGTGCCGCTGGGCCTTCACCAATCATGATATCTAATTGGTAGTCTTCCATTGCAGGGTACAACACCTCTTCAACCACAGGGCTTAAACGGTGAATCTCATCAATGAACAGGACATCATTTTCTTCGAGATTGGTCAGTAACGCCGCTAGGTCGCCTGCTTTTTCTAGAACAGGGCCTGAAGTCGTACGAATGTTGACATCCATCTCATTGGCAACAATGTTCGCCAACGTGGTTTTACCCAAGCCTGGAGGGCCAAATATCAACAGATGGTCGAGCGCCTCGTTACGCAGTTGTGCCGCTTTGATGAAAATCTCCATCTGGCCACGAACGTGATCCTGACCTTGATAGTCAGCCAGTGCTTTAGGGCGTATTGCACGATCAATGACATCTTCATCTTTGAATACTGGGTTATCCGGTGCAATAAGGCGATCGGCTTCAATCATAAATTCTGCTATTCCTAACTATGCTCTTGTTGACTCTGCGCTTCTTGACTCTGTGTAAAGGCAAAGTGAATGAGTCTATTTTGTCGAACAAGTATATTGGGTATTAAACCATCGATTTCAGAGCTTCGCGAATCAACTGTTCGCTGGTCATGCCATCTTTAGCCACTTGAGAAACCACCTTGGAAGCTTGAGTCGGCTTGTAGCCTAATGCAAGTAGCGCACTTACCGCTTCTTCTTCCGCGTCGTGAACGGTTGGCATAGAATCAATCGGAGCTGCATCTGTCGCTGGAGTAAACAAGTCACCCGCGCCCCACCCTTTCAGGCGGTCTTTCATTTCAACAACCAGACGTTCAGCGGTTTTCTTACCCACACCCGGAAGTTTAACCAGCGTAGAGATATCTTCACGCTCAACACTCTGCACAAACTGGCTCGCAGTCATGCCTGAGAGGATGCCAAGGCCGAGCTTAGGACCAACACCATTTGCTTTGATGACTTCACGAAACAGCGCACGTTCTTTAACTGTATTGAATCCGTAAAGCAGTTGTGCATCTTCACGAACAACAAAGTGAGTGTAGATAATTGCCTCTTCGCCAACATTTGGTAATTCATAAAAACAGCTCATTGGCATTTGAACTTCATAGCCAACACCACTCACTTCGATTAGTAATTCTGGTGGCTGTTTTTCTATTAATGTACCGCGTAGACGTCCGATCACAATTCACTCTCTTGATGGAATATAATTTGAGGGACAGAATATAAAAGAACTGGATGCTTATCCAGTTCTTTGTGTTTATTAGGATGATTTATTTAAGCTTGCTTAGCTTGGGAAACCACGCTGTTTAAGCTTTCGACCAGTTCTTTTACTGAGGTGACATGCCCGGTCAGTTCAGAACCATAATTAGCGACTAAACTTGACACGGATTTGGTTTCTGCAACGCTCTGCGCCACTTCTGAACTGGCGAGATCGAGTTCTTTCAATGAGCTCATCTGCATCGCCATAATATTGGTGAGCTGATTAACATCGGTCGAGATGGTTTGCACCTCAGAGATAATGCCGTTCATTTCATTGGCCGTAGTTTCAATGATGGCTCTGCCATGTTCCACTTCTTCTTTACTTCGGTCTAATAAGGTTCGAATTTCTATCGCGGAATGGCTGCTTTTCGCCGATAGCTCTCTCACTTGGTCTGCAACTACCGCAAAACCTCGTCCTTGCTCACCGGCACGAGCCGCTTCTATAGCTGCATTGAGTGCTAATAGGTTGGTTTGCTCGGCAACCGAGGTAATCAAATCAGCGACTTTCATGATTTCTTGATTACTTTGAATGATCTGGCTGATTGCACTGGTTGAGGCTTCTAGTGATTCTGAGCTCTTTTGCGCTTTCATTCCGACCGCTTCGCTGCGCTCTTTTAGCTCACCCACAAATGAATTAGATTCTTCGATGCCTTGAGTCATTTGATGCAGTTGTTGGCTCATCTGTTCTGCTGCACTCGCCTGAGATTCGCAATTGATGTTCAACACTTCAACTTGAGCATGCAGGTCTTGAGACTGCTGATCTAAATGGACAGATACGCCCTGTAAGCTTTCAGAGTTTGAGTTAGCTTGGTCTAGGACAATAGAAAGTCGACCTTCACTTTGCGTCGCTTGATTGGCAATCTGTTGGCTTTCCGAGATCGCATCTTCTGCCATTTCAATCGCCACCTCTTTTTGCTTAGCGGTAAACGCTTGAGCAATGCAAATCACCACCAGCGGCATGATCACACCAGACCACGTTTCAACCACTACCGCTTCCGGAGTAAGTACTAACTGCGGAAATTCAAAGCCATCAAGATGAGCTGAAGTCATCACCAAAGAAACGCCAATCACTAACCCACTCCATACAAGGGCGACAATTCGAGTTCCCGACAAGAAAAAAGCGACCACTAACAACGGCACCCAATAAGCCTGTGTTGACGCCACCACACCACCGCTTTGGTAGATGATGTTCAAAGCGTGTACTGCCATCCCGACAAAACCAAAGTTAAGTGCAAGGCTGGGTTTACTGGTAACACGCAACAGCAGTGCGGAGATCAGTTCAAACACGATAAGGAATACAGATGTGGTGATCAGAAGTTGCTCTTCGTGCTTTGTCCATTTAATTAAGCTGTAGACACCCACAAAGAAGGCGATAAAGGTAAAGAGTAATAAGATATCGGCTTGTCTGACTTGGTTGTTACTCCACCCATTACTTTTGGGTAGAAACAACGCGCGCCACAGCTTGATAGGGTTCATCAGTGATCATCCTTGATTAACTTGTTAGACCTCTGACCAATGTTAATAACATGTTAAATGATGCGCAATGTTATTATTTGGTTTGTGTTCGAAAGATCTCATTTCATCAAGGATTTAGGGGCGTATTGTTTTGAACTGAGCCAAACGAGGCGTAAGGCTCATGTAATGCAAGCTATTAGAAAATAGAGGGATGGGATTAACGGTAGCGCCCTTTTCTCGCGCCTGTCGCTTTACCAGCAAGAGCTACCAAGGTTTTATTGGTGTTGGCGTGAGTGATCGCTACGCCTAGAGCATCGGCAGCATCGGCCTGTGGTTTAGCGGGTAACTTAAGCATGCTCATCACCATGTTCTGAACCATAGACTTGTCCGCACCACCATTACCCGTCACCGCTTGCTTAATTAAACGAGCCGCGTATTCATGAACAGGCAAATCCGCATTTACAGCCGCTACGATCGCGCTGCCCCTAGCTTGCCCAAGCTTAAGCGCTGAGTCTGCATTCTTAGCCATGAAGACCTGCTCTATCGCAAACACATCCGGTTGGAACTGAGTAATAATTTCGCTCACACCGGCGTAGATTTGTTTGAGTCGGCCCGGCAACTCTTTTTCTGAGGTGCGAATGCAACCACTCCCTAAGTAATATAGGTGGCGGCCATTTTGACGAATAACACCGTAACCGGTAATGCGTGAGCCAGGGTCAATCCCTAAGATAATAGACATAACTTCAAATACTGATTATTTATACATGCTTTATGAGCTTAGTATATCGAACGCAAAAAAAAATGCCCGTCAAATTAACGGGCATTTTATTGTTCTGCGAAAGAAAAAGTTCTATCAAAAACTAAGTTTTGTTGAAAGCTAAAGTGCTATCTAAGACTTAAGCTCTATCGAAAACTCACTGCTTGATTAGAAAGCTGAGCTTAATCGTTTGATTAGTCTTCTTTCTTAGCTAAGTTAACAGCGATTGCTAGCTCTTCCAGTGATGCTGGGTTTGCTAGGCTTGGCGCGTCTGTTAACAGACATGCTGCAGCTGTTGTTTTCGGAAATGCGATAACGTCACGGATGTTCTCAGTACCACAAAGCAGCATTGCTAGACGGTCAAGACCGAATGCTAGACCAGCGTGCGGTGGCGTGCCGTACTTAAGCGCTTCAAGTAGGAAGCCGAACTTCTCTTGTTGCTCTTGTGCTTCGATACCTAGGATACCAAATACCGCTGTTTGCATTTCTGCGTTGTGGATACGTACAGAACCGCCGCCTACTTCGTAGCCGTTGATTACCATGTCGTATGCATCAGAATTTGCTGCTGCTGGGTTCGCTTTTAGCTCTTCCGCGTTCACACCTAGTGGTGATGTGAATGGGTGGTGCATTGCGTGTAGGTTACCTTCGCCGTCTTCTTCGAACATTGGGAAGTCAACAACCCACAGTGGAGCCCATGCAGATGTGTCTGTTAGCTCTAGATCCGTACCTAGTTTAAGACGAAGTGCGCCCATTGCTTCAGCAACGATGCCCGCTTTGTCTGCGCCGAACAGAATGATATCGCCAGATTCAGCTTGAGTACGATCTAGAATACCGTTGATTACGTCTTCGCTTAGGAATTTAGCAACTGGAGATTGAATACCTTCCATGCCTGCAGCACGGTCGTTAACCTTCATCCAAGCTAGGCCTTTCGCGCCGTAGATGTTTACGTGTTCAGCGTAGCCGTCGATTTGCTTACGAGTTAGCTTAGCACCACCTGGAACACGGATAACTGCTACGCGACCTTTTTCGTCGTTAGCTGGGCCAGAGAATACCTTGAATTCAACATCTTTAACCAAGTCAGCAACGTCAACTAGCTCTAGTGGGTTACGTAGATCTGGCTTATCAGAACCGAAACGACGAATCGCTTCAGAGAAAGGCATTACTGGGAATTGACCTAGTTCAACATCTAGAAGTTCTTTCCACATATCGTGAACAAGCTTCTCAGTCACGTTACGTACTTCTTGAGAAGTCATGAAAGATGTTTCGATATCGATTTGAGTAAATTCAGGCTGACGGTCAGCACGTAAATCTTCATCACGGAAACATTTAACGATTTGGTAGTAACGGTCAAAACCAGACATCATCAGCAGTTGCTTGAAAAGCTGAGGAGATTGAGGAAGTGCGTAGAAGCTACCTTTGTGAACACGGCTTGGTACTAGGTAGTCACGAGCACCTTCTGGTGTCGCTTTCGTTAGTACTGGCGTTTCGATGTCTAGGAATAAGTTCTCATCTAGGAAACGACGAACGAAGCTAGAAGCACGTGCACGAAGCTTAATACGGTCGCTCATTTCTGGACGACGAAGATCGATGTAACGGTACTTAAGACGCTGCTCTTCAGAGTTCGTTTGGTTGAAGTCTAGTGGAAGCGCTTCTGAACGGTTAATGATCTCTAGACCCGTCGCGTAAAGTTCTACTTCACCAGTAGCCATGTCTTTATTTACTTGGCTGTCCGGACGAACTCGTACTTCACCAGTAAACTTGATACAGAATTCATTACGCAGTTGGTTAGCGATCGGGAAGATATCTTTCATATCTGGATCGACAACAACCTGAACGATGCCTTCACGATCACGCATATCAATAAAGATAAGACCGCCTAAATCACGGCGACGGTTTACCCAGCCGCACAATTCTACAGTTTGTCCCGCCAGGGACTTGTTCAGGTTACCACAGTAATGGGTACGCATAATGAATTTCCCAATCTCTTAATTATTTACTAATTTCCAAGCTGTCAGTGGTCATTCCACACAACAGAGCAAAGGAACATTTATACGCGGAAACTCGCTTAAAATCGACCTTCCACATTCGAATTTATTGTGTTTTATCTGGCTTTGCTGCTTTTTAGCCCATCAAGTGCGCAAAGATTCATCAAAACCGAAAAAATTGCGATAATTATATCTCGAAAGTACCTTAATCAGCAAAACTCTCGTAAAGTAGATTTTCGTTTCAACCCAAAAACTTTTTGTAATGACTGATGGCGTGATGGTTTTGTAATGACTGATGGCGTGATGGATAACGGTGTAATAGATGGATAATCGTGTAATAACAACAGAAACTTTACCTCTAAGACTTGGATTAACTATGTGGTCTCATTCTGAGTGGCAAAGTCAGTTCTACGGTAAAGGCACCAAGCCTGCCGAACGCTTGGAAAAATACACCCAAGTTTTCCATACCGTTGAGGGCAACACCACCTTTTACGCTACGCCAAGTATGTCTACCGTTCACAATTGGAAAGCCGCCAGTCACGATGATTTCAAGTTCACCTTCAAATTGCCCAAATTCATCACCCACCAGCAACAACTGAGACACTGCCAAGCCGAACTCAAAGAGTTCTTGATGACGATGTCGCCACTGCATGACCGTATTGGTCAATGGACGATTCAGCTGCCGCACAGTTTTGAGCCCAGCATGCTGCCTGCCCTACAAAAGTTTTGCACCTTATTCCCAAAAGATATGCAGCTTGGCGTCGAAGTTCGACACTTAGGTTTCTTTGATAAGGGCGATGCGGAAAAACGCTTCAACCAATGGCTGGTTGAGGAAGGCATCAATCGCATCATTATGGACAGCCGCCCCGTTTTCTCTGCGCCACCCACCACAGAAGCGGTGATCGATGCGCATCAGAAAAAACCGCGTGTTCCTGTTCATGCAATTGCTACCGCCAATAACCCGATGATTCGATTTATTGGTCACCCAGACCAAGAACCTAATATTGAGTTTTTTAAGCCTTGGTTTGCCAAAATCCCAAACTGGCTTAATGAAGGCAAGCAGCCCTATTTAATGATCCACACCCCAGACAATAACCACGCACCTGAACTTGCGATTGCTATTTATAAGAGGTTACAAAAGCAAGTCTCTGAAAATACATCATTATTACTGCCCGAACTGGCTCAGTTTCCAGCTCAAAAAGGCAATCACCAAATCTCGATGTTTTAACCTCTCACTTGTAAGTAGCTTCGAACCTTGAGCTAAATCTCAGTTTTCGTGACAGTGGCGTTTTTTTTACGTAAAATACGCCCCCTTTTATTTGGTACGAATTTTGTGCCAATTACGCTGACTGTCGAGAGAAAATGCTATGAGCAACACAGACAATATCTTTTCCGCTCCTATTGATAAAATTGGAGACTTCACCTTTGATGCAAGGGTTGCTGAAGTATTTCCGGATATGATTCAACGTTCGGTGCCTGGCTATAGCAATATCATCTCTGCAATCGGCATGCTGGCTGAGCGCTTTGTAAAGCCACACTCAAATATTTACGACCTTGGCTGCTCGCTTGGTGCTGCGACACTTTCTATGCGTCGTCACATTCAGCAAGAAGGCTGCACGATTTTCGCGATCGATAATTCAGAAGCCATGGTTGAGCGCTGCAAATTGCACGTTAATGCTTACCGCAGTGACACACCGGTAGAAGTGATTGAAGCCGACATCCGTGAAGTGGAAATCAAAGACGCTTCTGTTGTGGTGCTTAACTTTACGCTGCAATTTCTTTCTCCAGACGATCGATACGCTCTGCTTGAGAAAATTCATGCTGGCTTGCGCCCAGGCGGGATCTTAATCCTGTCAGAAAAATACGTATTCGAAGATGAAAGCTCAAATGAACTGCTTATCGACCTGCACCATGATTTCAAACGTGCTAACGGGTACAGCGAGCTAGAAGTAAGTCAGAAACGTAGCGCAATTGAAAACGTGATGCGCCCGGATTCGATCCCTGTTCACAGAGAGCGATTTGATAAGATTGGCTTCTCAAGCAGCGAAGTCTGGTTCCAATGTTTCAACTTTGGTTCAATGTTCGCGATAAAGTAAACATTTTAGATTACGTAACCGTCGCGACACCGTTAGCACGTACTAAAATGTCATCTTCAAGAGCGAGGAACAAACGAATTGGGGATCTCTTATCAAACACGATAAACGAGATTCCCTAGCATGTTTGTCCACACTCTTAATGGAGTGACAAATTTAATTTCTACACCACCAACTCAGTGAAAACCTATGTTTAATTTTGCCAATTTTTATCAACTTATTGCCCAAGATACTCGCCTTCAGCCGTGGCTAAATGTCCTGCCACAGCAACTGACCGATTGGCAAAATGCAGAGCACGGTGACTTTGACCGCTGGCTACGTGCACTAAACAAGATTCCACAAGACGTGCCAGATCAAGTTGACCTGAAAAATTCAGTGACGATTGGTAGTTCTACGCCATACCACACAGGCGAACTGAAAAAGCTAGAAAGCTTATTGAAGACTTTCCACCCGTGGAGAAAAGGTCCTTATACGGTTCACGACATCCATATCGATACAGAGTGGCGCAGTGACTGGAAATGGGATCGTGTGCTTCCACATATATCTCCATTAAAAAACCGTTCGGTTCTCGATGTAGGTTGTGGCAATGGTTACCACATGTGGCGCATGCTGGGTGAAGGTGCTCGCTTAACGGTTGGTATCGATCCTTCCCACCTATTCTTGGTTCAGTTTGAAGCAATTCGTAAGTTGATGGGCGATGACCAACGAGCTCACCTATTACCTCTAGGTATTGAGCAGCTCCCAAAGCTAGAAGCCTACGACACGGTATTCAGCATGGGCGTGCTTTACCATCGTCGTTCACCACTGGACCACTTGATTCAACTGAAAGACCAATTGGTGTCTGGCGGTGAACTGGTTCTTGAAACCTTGGTGATTGAAGGCGATGAGAACGCAGTATTAGTTCCGGTTGACCGTTACGCGCAAATGAGAAACGTCTACTTCTTCCCTTCAGCTCGCGCACTGAAACGCTGGCTAGAACAAGTTGGTTTTGAAGACGTACGAATCGTTGACGAAAATGTCACGACAATTGGTGAACAACGCACCACAGAATGGATGACACACAACTCTCTTCCAGATTACCTCGATCCGAACGATCCAAGTAAAACGGTTGAAGGTCACCCTGCACCGAGACGTGCGATTCTGGTAGCAACAAAGCCATAGATTTACTGCCCACAAAGCAGTGGCATATTGAGTAAATAAAGCACAAGCCTATTAAGGCAGCAAAACAATTGCTTGCATGGTCAAAAAGCCACTGTTAATTTCGCGGTGAACCTTGCTTCCTTAGCTTAAGAATTGAACAAAAATTGACTTGTGTTTAATAAGTGAGCTATTCCAAATAGCAATAATTGGCGTAGCGCTCACATTGCGATTCAATATGACCAGACTCTTACAATAGGATGCTTCACGCATCCTTTTTTGTGGGCTAAACTTCTAAATAGTCTGAACTATTCTCTAATTCTCAAAGGTTTTTTTATGTTTAAGCGATTATCGCCTATTGTGGCGGTTGGTTTGCTCTCTGGTTGTACTCTTACAAATGGTGCTACCTACCACCAAGAAACTCTCGACGCTATTTCCCGCTCAGAGACAAACATCGCAAATAAGGTTCAAAATCTTGAACTGCAACTAAGCAATCAAAGTGACTATATTGAAAGCTTAGAAGACGAAATTACTACCCTTTCTAGTCAATTAGATACCCATCTAACGAGCATGGAACACAAGGTTATTGAAGAGCTAGAGGAAGAGAAACCGGTCGCTATTGCCGTTGCTCCTATCGCTCCTATATCACAACCGACTATCCTTGGCGGCATCGAAAAAGTGTTTATCGACTCTATCAAGCAAAGCTTTGATGCTCGTGTTGATACAGGTGCAACCACCTCTTCTTTAAACGCTGTCGATATCAAAGAATTCGAACGTAACGGCAAGAACTGGGTTAAATTTCACCTAGACGACAAAGCCCAAGCTAAAGAAGACCAGAAATGGATTGAAGCGCCTGTTGTACGTTATGTAAAAATCCGTCAATCAACCAATGATCAAGCAGAACGTCGAGCTGTGATCGAATTATGGGTGAAAGTTGGAAAAATCCATGAAAAAGCGCAATTTACATTGGCGGATCGCTCTCAAATGAGTCACCCTGTGTTACTAGGGCGCGAATTTATCAAAGACATAGCGCTAGTAGATGTAAGTAAAAAGTACGTACAAACGGAAGTTAAATAACAATAGTAGGGTAAGCTATGACGTCAAGAATTCCATTTTATATCTCTATATTCCTGCTTATTGTGGCAGGTATAACACTGAGTATGTTCAGACATACGACCTACGGTGTACCTTGGACTCCAGGGGAAACCAGACAGGTTTGGGACGTTGAAGCTCGCATCGAGTTCAACGCAGTAGGCAAAGAAGCAAAAGTTTCCTTAGCGGCTCCTCATACTCAGTCTAACTACACACTTATCGGCGAATCGGCTTCATCGCCAGGTTATGGTATCTCTTACTTGAATACCGAATCAGGTCGCCGCGCAGAGTGGTCTATTCGATACGCAGATGGCCCTCAAACTATCTACTACAAAACACAATTCCTAGTCGACAACCAAGCAAAAGTTGATGCTATACCGCCAGAAGGCGAAGTCGCACAGCCAAGCTTCGACGGCCCTGAAGAAGCCGCTTCTTTTGCATTGATTGATAGAGCGACAAAGCGTTCTGCAGACAACCTCACTTTTACCCGTGAGCTCATCAAAACACTTAACGATCCAGACAGCCAAAACTCAGCGCTAATTCTGAATAACATGACTAAAGTGGAAGCGACACACAAGCTACTTTCAGCAGCAAACATTCACAATAAAGTGGTTGGTGTTATCGAGCTAGAAGATGGACGTCGTCGTCAATCTATCCAGCAAATGAACCAGATCTGGGATAACGACCAATGGGTTTTATTCTCTCCTGAATCAAGCGAACAGCAAGTTCAGCCAAACCTGCTAATTTGGGATGAATCAAATGTATCTCTATTAGACGTGGTTGGCGGTCAGAACAGTAAAGTTCACTTCTCGATGATTGCTCAGGAGGTGACTCCCACTGAAGCAACCAACAGTAAAGTCTCTGCGGATCAACTGTTAAACCTTTCCATTCATAGTCTGCCGCTAGAAGAGCAAGCGATGTTTAAAACCATCATGCTGATTCCTATAGGTGCTCTGATTGTTGTGTTCCTACGTGTCATCATCGGTCTGAAAACGTCTGGTACGTTCATGCCTGTACTGATTGCGGTAGCCTTTGTACAAACACAATTGGTAACGGGTATTGTCGGCTTCCTACTTATCGTAGGTACAGGTCTTATTATTCGAAGTTACTTATCCAAGCTCAACTTACTGCTGGTCGCCAGGATATCCGCCGTAATCATCACGGTAATCATGATCATTTCTGTATTCACTGTGGTCGCGTTTAAAGTGGGTCTGACTGAAGGTCTATCCATTACGTTCTTCCCAATGATTATCCTATCTTGGACTATCGAACGTATGTCTATCCTATGGGAAGAAGAAGGCGCGAAAGAAGTAATGCTGCAAGGTGGTGGTTCTCTATTCACTGCGGTTCTTGTTTACTTAGGCATGACTAACCCGTTCATTCAGCACTTAACGTTTAACTTTATTGGTTTACAACTTGTTATTCTAGCGACCATCTTGCTACTAGGTAACTACACAGGATACCGTCTAACCGAGCTTCGTCGCTTTAAACCGCTAGCGGAGGACTAAGTTATGTTTGATCAGTTTACTTCACCGTTTAGGTTGAAAGACAAAGGCATAATGGGAATGAACAAGCGTAACCATAGTTATATTGGTCGCTACAATGATCGTTCCAAGTATCCACTCGTTGATGACAAGCTTAAGACGAAGATCATTGCTGAACAGGCTGGTGCTACTGTACCAAAACTGATTGGCGTGATTGGTCATCAAGCTGAAGTAAAAACAATCCACAAGATGGTAAAAGAGTGGCCGGGTTTCGTAATCAAGCCAGCTCAAGGCAGTGGTGGTAAAGGTATCCTTGTTGTGACTTCTCACAAGGACGGCGTTTACACCAAGCCATCGGGTTCGACTATCAATGAAGAAGACGTAGAGCGCCACATCAGTAACGCTCTCGCGGGTCTTTTCTCACTCGGTGGTAAGAACGATGTTGCTGTAGTTGAAAACCTCATCAAGTTTGACGAGTGTTTTGACGGCTTCAGTTACGAGGGTGTACCAGATGTACGAATCATTGTATTCAAGGGCTACCCTGTAATGGCGATGATGCGTCTATCGACTTCGGCTTCTGATGGTAAAGCTAACTTGCACCAAGGTGCTGTGGGCGTAGGTATTTGTATCGCTACGGGTAAAGCCGTTCGTGCGGTTCAATTTGACCACCCAGTGACTCACCACCCAGATACGGGTAAAGAGTTGGCGCTACTACAAGTACCCCATTGGGAAAAGCTGCTGACACTTGCATCAAGTGCTTGGGAAATGACAGGCCTTGGTTACATGGGTACGGACATGGTTTTAGACCAAGAAGAAGGCCCGATGGTACTGGAGCTAAACGCTCGCCCTGGATTAGCAATACAGATTGCAAACGGCGCAGGTTTATTACCTCGCTTGCATCATATTGAAAACCTGGGCACACCGGCTGAATACCCAAAACCAGCAGAGCGCGTTGCCTACGCTGCTAAGCAATTTGGTGTTCACGGTAGCGAAATTGTTCAAAACTAAGCTCATCTAAATTAAAGCGAAACGACTCAGTTATTGATACTGAATCTAGCTCGATAAAAAGGCCGCATAACTCTGAGAGTTACGCGGCTTTTTAATGCCAGCCGTCTTCACCGAGCTAATATGATTAAGCCTCTGTTACTTCACACTCAGGCTCACGAATAGGATCAATACGCACAGCCGCCACCTTAAATTCAGGGATCTTCGCGTGTGGATCAGTCGCTGTGGTAGTCAAACGGTTAACTGGTGATTCAACAAAATGGAATGGAATAAATACCACACCCTTTTGCATTCGTTTAGTCACAAAGGCCGCGATTTCGATTTCACCACGACGTGTTGAGACCTTAAGCATCTGACCATTCGAGATACCTAGCGCTTCAGCATCATGAACACTCACCATGGCACGCGGTCCTGCTAAGTTATCCAACCCTTTTGTTTTACGTGTCATGGTTCCGGTGTGGAACTGTTCTAGAATACGGCCTGTCGTTAATACTAACGGGTATTCCGCATCCGGTAGCTCAGCAGCGTATCTAAACGGAATCGCCTCCATTTGACCACGCCCACGCGTAAATTGGGTCTGGTGCATGATACGTGTGCCATCAGGGTTGTTCTTATTACTTGGCCATTGCACGCCGTTCACCGTAATGTTCTCCCAACGTAAACCACCATACTGTGGCGTGACACGCGCTATCTCATTGGTGATATCAGCAACCGAGTCATATTCCCAATTGCCGCCCATCGCATTAGCCAACATTTGGATAATCACCCAATCTTCTTTCGCTTCACCTGGAGGCAATACCGCCGGGTTAATACGCTGAACACGACGCTCGGTATTAGTAAAATGACCAGACTTCTCAGCAAACGAGCAAGACGGTAGCACCACATCGGCATATTGAGCGGTTTCGGTTAAGAAAATATCTTGAACCACGAGGAAATCTAACGCTTCAAGACCTTCAATCACATGCGCTTGGTTCGGGTCACTCAGCACTGGGTTCTCGCCCATTACGTACAGACCACGAACATCTCGATGACACGCTCCATCAATAATTTCGGTCAACGTTAAGCCTGTTTCAGCCGGTAGGTCAGAAACACCCCACTCCATCGCGAATTTTTGACGAACCATTGGGTTGTACACTTTCTGATAACCCGGAAGGTTATTTGGCAATGCGCCCATGTCACACGCACCCTGAACATTGGATTGACCACGTAATGGGTTGATACCGCCGCCTTCAATTCCGATATTGCCACACAAGAGCTGTAGGTTAGCGATTGATCGAACGTTATCGTGACCAGTGGTATGTTGCGTAATGCCCATCGAGTAGTACACCGCTGTACGCTCTGCTGTACCAATCAATCGCGCCATTGCGAAGATGTCTTCCGCTTTAACGCCAGTTACCAGCTCCACTTTGTCTAGTGAATAACTTGGTGACATTACCTCTTGAAGCAAGGTATCAAAGCCATCCACACGGTCTTCGATATACTCTTGGTCGTACCAACCGTGTTTGATGATTTGCTGCATCACACCATTGATCAACATTACATCAGTACCCGGTCGGTGCGCTAAATAAAGTTCAGCATGGTCAGCAATATCGATTCGTTTTGGATCGGCAACGATCAATCTCGCTCCACCATGTCTCACAGCTTGCTTGATATGCGAGCCAATAATTGGGTGTGCTGACGTGGTGTCGGAGCCAATAATAAAGATCACATCTGAGTGCTTGATGCTTGGAATATCATTGGTCATCGCCCCGCTACCTAGCGAAGCCTCTAAACCAGTAACAGTAGATGCGTGACAAAGGCGCGCACAGTGATCGACGTTATTGGTACCGAGTTCACGACGTATGAATTTTTGGAAGGCATAGTTATCTTCATTGGTGGTTTTCGCCGACGAGAACCCCGCTAAAGCGTTACTGCCAAAGCCTTGCTTAATCGCAGTAAACTTCTCGGCAATAAGCTTAACTGCCTCATCCCAACTTGCAGGTTGCAACCAGCCATCTTTACGAATTAATGGTGTGGTTAAACGCGCATCGCTGCCCACAAAATCGAAGCCAAATCGTCCCTTAACACACAACATGCCTTCATTAACCGGAGAGTCTCCGCCTTCGATATAGCGGATTTTGTTTTTCTGCTCATCGATATGCATGGTTAGCTTGCAGCCGACACCGCAATAGGTGCAGATGGTATCGACTTTCTTGAGTACGTCTGTGTCTCCCTGCTTTCTGTCGCGAGCATCCACCATTGCACCGGTTGGACACACCTGAATACACGATCCACATTGAACGCAGTTTGAGTCGCCCATTAAGGTCTTATCTGCCCCAAAGTTAGGGCGACATTCAGGTCTTGATGCAGGTTTGCCATCCGATTGATTCATGAAGCTTAGAACGCCATGAACATTCTGTTCTCGACATGCTTGAATACACTGGCCACAACTAATACAGCGGTTGGCGTCAAAGATAATGAACTCAGAACTGTCATCGACCGAAAATTTTTGCCTTGTTAACCCGACCTTCGCTTCTTCAGCACGAATCGCCTGCCAACTCTCATTCGAAGCCACATCGATTTTGTACTCTGGATGCGTTTGCGTTGCTTTGTATTCGGTCGAGTAGTCTCGTAGGTCGCAATCGGTATTGGCTTGGCAGCCACACTCTAGACATCTTGCAGCTTCCGCTATTGCATCAGCATTCTCAAACCCTGTTTCTACTTCATCAAAGCTTTGTTCACGCTGCTCGGGCGTTAGTTCTGGCATGATCTTACGAGCCATGCGTTGTATCGACTGGTATTGCTCAGGATCCACCGCTTTGAGCTGTTTGTGCTTTCTTGAGTTAAACGGTTTGGCTGGAATATTGTCCATATCACCATGGAAGAAGCGATCGATCGCTTGTGCAGCAATACGCCCATCCCCCACCGCTTCGACTGCGGTTGCAGGGCCGCGTCGGAAATCACCAATACTGAAAATATTTCCGGTTCCGGTATGCATGGTTTGTGGATCAGCATCTGCGGTATTCCAACGAGTAAGAGGAATATCAATCGCTTCATTGTCCATAAAGCTCAGATCAGGCTTTTGCGACACGGCAGCAATAACCGTATCAAACGCTTCAACAAAGAACTCGCCAGTTGGTTTAGGGCTGCGGCGGCCTGAAGCATCAGCAGGACCCAAAGCCATTCGTTCTAATCGTATTTCTGATACATGACCATTTTCATCGGCTATGTTTTCTGCAGGGTTGGTTAAGAAGTGGAACTTCACACCCTCATGTTCAGCTTCTTCGATTTCGTAATCTTCTGCTGGCATCTCATCTCGAGTACGACGATAAATCAGCGTAGTATCCGCGCCATCACGAACTGCGGTTCGAGCACAGTCAATCGCTGTATTACCGCCACCGATCACGGCAACCTTTTTACCAGTGACGTACTGCTGGTCGGTCACGTAATCTTTCAGATAATCGACACCCAAATAACAACCTCCGAGTTCGCTACCCGGGTAATTCATCTCGACCGCTTGTGATGCGCCAACGGCTAAACAAACCGCATCAAAATCGTTACTTAAATCAGACAGTGTAAAATCAACACCGAGTTTTTTACCGCACTCAACCACCATTCCGTTACGACACATCAACTCGATTTCTTTGTCTAAAATCGACTTCGGTAAGCGATATTCAGGGATGCCGTAACGCAGCCAACCACCCGCTTGGGGCATCGACTCATAGACACTGACATCATAGCCTTCGTTAGATAGGTAATAACCCGCCGTAAGACCACCGGGGCCACTACCAACAATAGCAATGCTCTTGCCTTTATTTGGTTTCTTCGCTGGCATGTAGCTCTCTTGAGCCGCTAGATCCGCATCAGCAGCGTGTCGTTTAAGTTGGCGAATCGCAATGGATTCATCGACCAAGTTACGACGACATTCGGTTTCACAGAAAGCAGGACACACACGACCAATTGAAAGCGGCATTGGCAATGTCTTTTTGATCACTTCAATCGCTTTGATGTGATCATTTTGAGCGATATGGTGCAGGTAAGATTGGATGTCGACCCCAGCAGGACAGGCTGTTTGGCATGGCGCTTCACAGTCAGCGTAGTGATCGGTCATGATGCGATTCAACGCTTCTTGTCGATGATTCGTTAACTGTTTTGACTGAGTGGTAATATTCAGCCCATTAGACACTTCAAGCTCACAAGAGCGAGTAACACCAACGCCATCAACTTCCACAACACACAAATCACACGGCACTTTATCCGCTGTTTTATTCAAACCACATAAAGATGGGATTTCCAAACCACATGTTTTTGCCGCTTCAAGAACGGTTTGTCCTTGCTCGACGATTCGATATTTCCCATCAATAACGATTTGAATCATACCTAAGTCCTACCTTTACCTTTCGCACACGCGAGTTATCAACAATTAAAATTTAAGTAATACAATATTATTAATATTATTAAATCTATGTCATTACCATACATTATTTGTGGTTTTGTGCGTGTGACCTCAAACAAGTTCCATTGATAATAACCATAATGTATGAGTGGTCTTATCAGTGTCGACGAAAGGATTAAGCGGGAGGGGTTCTGCTGTAGAAGTAAGAAGTAAGAAATCAGATTCAAGGTACAAAAAAGCCCCTAATGATTAGGGGCTTTGAACAAATATCATTGAGTCGCTTTCGAGCTTATAGCTAAGCTATCAAGGTTATTGCTCGGCTATCAAGATTATAATTCGGCTATCAAAGTTATTGCTCAGTTTCTTCGATAAGCTCTTGCACCGGAGATGCTGGTTTGTTTTGAGCAAAACCGCGCAGGCCAACAACATGTACGTGTTCGTGGTCTTTGAAGACCTTACGAACCAGTTTGTAGGTTGTACCTTTCTCTGGGCTAATGTTTTCAGGTGCTGCAATCAGAAGTTGCATACCCAAACGGTCACACAGTTCAAACAGCGTAGAGATCGACTTAGAATCCAAACGTGCTGCTTCATCAAGGAACAACAAACGACATGGAACGATGTCTTTACTGCGAAGTCGACGAGATTCCTCTTCCCAGCTCTGAATAACCATCAATAGGATTGACTGACCCGTACCGATCGCCTCACCCGTAGACAATGCGCCCGATTCAGCTTGTAACCAACCATCTGAACCACGGTTAACTTCAACACTCAGCTCTAGGTAGTTACGGTAATCCAGTAGCTCTTCACCAAGAACCTGTGGAGAACGTTGACCCATATCGATATGCGGGTTCACTCGTTGGAACAACTTCGCCATCGCTTCTGAGAAGGTAAAGCGCGTTGATTCAAACAAGTCTTTGTGTTGCTCTTGTTGAGTTGCTAGCCCTGATAGCAAGATCTCGTGGCTTTCACGGATCTTAACGTTCAGACGTACGCCTTTAACCTGACCAAAGTAAATGTTAGACAAACCTTGGTTCAGCATTCGAATACGGTTCTGCTCGCGCTGAATCGTTTTCTTGATGATGCTTGCTACGGACTCAGAGCTGATTGCCAGGCGATTTTCACGCTGCGTCAACTCTTCTGTTAGTCGAGCTAGCTCCACTTCCATCTCTTCGATTGCTTCAACCGGATCATCCGTGTGAATAATATCTTGGCGAATACGCTCACGAAGGTGTTGGTAAACCGCAATGTAGAACAGAACTTTACGCTCTGGATGCGCGTTGTCTTCAGATAAACGCAGCGAATCACGCAGGTCGTCATTGTCGGCTACCGCCAGACGTAGCGCACCCAGTGATTTATCCGACATAGAGCGAAGCTCGCCTGCCGTTAGATAAGCCAGTTCACGTTTATGCAGACGACGTTCAACATCATTCTCACGCGCTAAACGAAGTACTGAACACCAACCCGCTTTCGCTGCAACAACGAAAGTACGAAGCTCGGTGTACTCTTTTTGAACTTTCTTAAGACGCTTAGCCAGTGCTTTCATCTCAAGTTCAGTTGACGTAATCGTACGCTCGTATTCACTCTTACGGCTGCGAGATGTGTGCAGACGCTCTTGAAGCTCGTCACGACGACGTACAGCACGCTCTTCAGCGCCTTCGTCAGCGTTTACGCCGAACTCTTGTAGCTCTTGTTTGAACTCTTGAACCGTTTCTTGCTTCGCTTGATGTGAGCTCTTCAGTGCCGCCAATACTTGGTTGTATTGGTTCATCTGTTCGCGAGCTTGCTTCAAGCCATCGCGGCCTTTGGTTCTTGCTTGTTCAGCTTGAACCAACTTCGCTTTCAGTTGCTCGCTCAGTTCACTGCTCTTATTAAGCAAATCAACAGAATCCGCGTAAGCAAAGTAATGACGACGCTCAATCAGATCAGACAGTGCAAACACTTTGCCTTTTAGCGTTTGTAGCGCGTTGTCTGCTTGACGGTACTCTGCTTCCAAAGCTTCGAATTGCTCTGGGTCAGCGTCTAGTGCAGATACGAACTGTTCTAGAGAAGTAAGCGCCTTGCCGTGCGTATTCAAGTAAGATTTCGCTTCACTTAAACGCTCTAGTTGCGCTTCTAATTCAGCTAAACGCTCAGCCAATGTTTCGTCTTCTAAAATACGAACCATTGGTGCTAATTTATCTAGCGCACCAAGTGCCTGCTTGCTTTGTAGAAGCTGACTGCGTTGCTGCTGCTCTTTAGAGTTAAGCTCAGCCAGAGAACGAACAATTTGATTACGCTTATCACGAATCGCAGCAAGTGCTTGCTCTGGGTCTGCGTTAAACGCAACGTGCAGGTGCTTCGCAACAAAGCTGTTGAATGCTTGGTATAGGCGATTCAGTTTTTGAGAGTCAAACGCTGCCTTCGCGTGGTTTTCAACCACAACGTCACGCTCTTCGCGCAATTTCTCTAGACGTTGTTCACGAGCCGCACGGCCAAACAGTGGGATCTCAGGGAAACGAGAGTAACGCATTTGGCGATCGTTCAGCTGAACACACACTGCGCCTTCAAGCTCATCGGCATTGAATGAACTGTCATCAAACGCGTCGACATCGCCTTCTAGGATGTAAAGGTCTTCTGGACAATCATCAAGATCCACCAGCTTCTCTTTAATACCATCAAGATCAGAAACCACAATTGCGTGACGAGCCGGGCCGTACATCGCACTGAAGTACGGCGCATCACCAATAGTGATATCATCGTAGATCTCAGAAAGCAGCACGCCACCAAGCGTATCCGCTAGGCCTTTGAGGCGAGGATCGTTAGAACCACCTGGAGACGCTAAACGCTCAATTTCGTGCTCAAGTTCAGCTCGGCGCGTAGCCAACTGATCTTTTGCTACCGCTTGAGATTTCTCATCTTCAAGCACTTGCTGCATTTGAGTCATCACCGCTTGGCTATCTTCTAGCTCAGCTTCGGTTTGATCTCTCAGTGCTTCAAGCGCATCGTTTGCCGTGATCCACGCAGGAGCAATGGACTCAAGCTTTTGAATCTCTTGGTCGTGGTTTTGTTGTACACGACGTTGCTCACTCTTCGCTTCACGCAGCTCTTCTTGAGCGTACTCAAGAGATTCGATCTGCATAGCGTGACGTTCACGTTCTTCATCGAAAACCGCTTCGTCAGTCAGTGAGATGTTGTGTTGCTTTTGGTATTCAGTCGCTAGCTCTTTTGCTTGACGCTGCTGAGCCACATCACGAGCCATATCGCGGTGCTGAGCACGCCACTGCTGTTCATTTTCAACAACGTGTTTTGCGTTACGGCCTTTTTCTAAAGCTTGCTTAGCGCTTTGAGACGCTTCTTTACGCTCAACGTCACCCACAATACTTTTAACAAGAGCGAGCGCTTTGTCGAACTGCGCAGAAGCAGCAGAAGACATGTCTAGTTTATGTTTAGTAGACAGCAGCGTTTGAGTGCTTGATTCTTCTTGTGCTTTTAGCTCAGAAACCAGAGTTAGTGCGCTTTCTGCCGTAATAGACTCATCACCAAGTAGCTGCTTAGTTTTCTCTAATGCTTGAACCGCTTGCTGGTATTGAAGTGCACGAGTCTGCTGAACATCCAATGCTTGTTGGTAGTCAGCAAGCTGAGTTTTCAGGCTATCCACTTCTTCTTCAGTGATGGTTGCCTGCTCTTCAGCAAGAAGTACTCGCTCTTGAGCTTCTTCAACCACCATCATTTGCTCTTCTAGACGCTCGTTAAGCTCTTCTAGATCTTCGCTGTAGCGGGCAATTTTCTCTTGCTGACGAAGTGCAGTTTGAACTAATTGCAGATGATCCGAAGCCGCTTGGTAATCTTGCTCTAGTGCTGATTCTTGATCGACAAGTAACTCTAGTTCTTCTTGAACGCGGTTCAACAAGTTGTTTTGATCAAGCAAGGTTTCACGAGAACCAAACAGCTCACCACGGAACTTCATGGTTTGATCAAGCTTGTTGCGACGATCGTTAGCATGGCGCATGTAATCTGCTGCCACGTAGTTCGTAGATTCAGTGATCAAGTGCTTAAACAAATCACGATCCGACTGAGTCGTTTTGATCGCTTCTAGCGTCATACGGTTTTCGCGTAGTGCTGATTCCATGTCTTGGAACGCTTTCTTCACACCACCATTTTGCGGTAGAAGGTAATCACGCAGAGAACGCGTAATCGCACTTGAGATACCACCGTAAAGTGATGCTTCAATTAAGCGGTAGAACTTAGAACGGTCGCTGCTGTTACGTAGTTTCTTCGGTACCACACCGTATTCAAACATTTGCGAGTGGTAATCAACAATCGAAGAGAAGGCCTTAAAATGCGCGCCTTCGTATTGTGCTACCGCCGCTTTCACGTCGTTCAACTGACATACGCGAGCGTGGCTGTCTGAAACGTTCTGAATCAACACATCCGTTGGTTTCACATGGCTTGGAAGGCCTTGAATAACAAACGGTTTGATATCGACTTTCTTATCACGACCCGCAACTTGCTGCAGTTTTACTGCAAACAATAGACGCTGATTACGAGAGTTCACAACATCTAGTGCGGCATAACATGCGCCTGGCTGAAGCTTACCGTAAAGGCCTTTATCACGTGACGACTGCGAGCTACCCGCTTCCGTTGTGTTACGGAAATGCAGAAGGCTTTGGTCAGGGATCAGTGCTGTGATGAATGCCGCCATTGTGGTCGACTTACCCGCACCGTTACCGCCAGAAAGCGTTGTAACCAATCCATCAATATCAAAAGTACGCGCAAAGAAGCCGTTCCAGTTGACCATGGTTAATGATTGATACTTACCTCTTTCAATCATGCTTCACCTTCTACTTTTGTTTGTTCGCCATCGTTTGACTCAAGGTCAAAGTCAGCTTGATCGTTAAAAATGTCTTGTTGACCGTTTTCGTCTACGTCTGCAACGACTTCTGATACAGCTTCCGCTTGTTCTTCATTCAACAAGCTACCTTGGTTAGGCTCTTGGGTATGAACCACAGCTTCACCATCACGGATAAGACGTAATTGCGCTTCTTTCATATCGTCGCCAACACGAACGTCGGCGCCAAAACGGAATACCGCTTCGCTGATACGGAACTTGCCGGTTTCGCCAATCGCAATCAACATACCGATACGGCGTAAACGACGCAGAGAAGTACGTACTTTTTCGAACAGCTTTTCTTTATCTAAGTCAGAACCAGACGCACGGTTGGTTGCTAGCTTCATGAGTTTTTTCTCATCCGCTAACGACATCAACTCATCAAACAGTTCTTGGTTGGTGAAGATACCTTCATGAGCAAGACGTTCTGGGCTTAGGTATAAGAAACACAACACCTTGCCAACCAACATGTCGAGCTCAGACAACACACTACGACCAATCAGAGACGTAGAACGCGGACGCAAGTAAAAGAAACCTTCCGGCGCTTTTACCAGTTCCGTATTGTAGCGTTGATAGAAATGCTGAAGCTCAACTTCAAAATCGGACAACAACGCGTGGTTATCTAGATCTTCTGTTGAAACATGCTTGCCTGAACGCAACATGCTATCTAGCGCAGGGAACAGTGGGTTCGCTATCGCTTTTACCAGTTTCTCTGGCATGTAATCATCAGTACTTGTTAATGACATTTGCTTGTACCTTTGCACCGAAATCGTTGATTGCCTGCCAATCTGGCTGAATAGCCTGATAGTCAGACTCTGAGTAACCTAAGCGTACGGCTTGGTCGACAACAATTCTGGCTAAATCAAAATGGTGTGTGCGAGGGTGTGCAGCGAGGTAATCGCGTAACACATGGCCAAGATCAATTGGCGCGCCTTGCTGTTTGTGAGCTTTTAACATCTCTGCAATTCGATCTGAAAGCAGGTCATTCACTTGCTCAAATTCTTCGTACTCAACGTCGATTGGTGCTTGTCCCATCACTTCGTCATCACGAAGCACGAGCGCTTCATCACGAAGATCCGTCAGCTTCTCAGCATCGGCGTAGGTCAAAAGCCAAGGCGCATCAAAGTAGTCGGTAACCGACTGACGCAAGCGTTGGCTAAAGGCACGGTTTTTATCCATATCAATCGCGGTACGAATAAACTTGTGAACATGGCGGTCGTAGCCGATCCATAAATCGATGGCTTGTTGGCCCCAACTGGTGATTCGGTCTAGCTTCATCTGCAAGCCGAACAGGGTTTCGCCAACGAACTCGAGTTCATCGTCACCGTAAACAATTTCTTGAATATCGAGGATCTGTGTTTGCAGTTCATCACCCGCCGCTTGCAAGGTGTCTTGCAATTCTTTCAGTGTGGAAGAGGTTTCTGAAAGCAAGGTTTCACAGTTGTTAATCGCCTCTCGCCAATCCTTGTTTAAAAGGTCGGCAATTTGCTGTTTAACGGTTTGCTGCTGCTCATCCATAACACGTTGGTTAAGATCAATCTGATCGAAAATTTCACCAACAGAATACTTGAGCACGCCGTAAACATTCTTTCTCCAATGCCCTGGAGTTCCGCCTTTTTGTGCTGCTTCAATGGCTTTTGCCATCTCGTCCGCAACCATAGAAAGCTGGATAGACAGTTTTAATTTAGAGAACTGACGGTGGCGTAAGTAATAATCTGAAATACCAATCGCCAATGGTGATAAGCGATAAATACTCGCACCATCGGTGATTTCGCTAGTAAAGCGGCTAATCAACTTCTGTTTAACTAACTCGTTGATGGCATTGTTGGCACGAAACGCGGACGCTTCGCCAGTATCTTCAAACAGTCGAGTGACGATGGTAAATGCATCGTGCAGTTCACCCTCGCCCAACTCTTCATCGAACCTTTCATTGCTTAGTACTGCGATAGCAATCAAAAATGCTAAGCGCTCTGGTGGCAAGTTTAATGAAAAATCATGCTGCTTGACCCAGCCCACCAACTCATCAATTGGCTGCTCTTCGGCAGTTTGAGTCATTTCACTCATTGTGGTTCCTGTTACTGTTCTTCGTCATATCGAATCTATTAGATATGACGCCTATTTCTTTATGACGCGGGCTTCTTACGATTGCATAGCGCATGTTGTGGCTTCTTTTACCACATTCACCGCTGTTATTGCGCAGGTTTTTGAGCCCAAACGTGAATATAACGGCCTAGTGACAGATATGGCTCTTGGCGACATAGCTGTTTTTCCAGTTCCAATACATCTTCAAATTGGTAATCGCCCATGTACTCCATATTACCTATGTAGTCACTGAAAGAGCGAATGCCTGATTTACCACAGATTTCTAGACCAGCGTCTTCTATCCATTGATAAACCTCTTCCGGCTTCAAGCCTTTTTGTGGTTGCAGCTTAAACCGTTTTCGATGTGGCATCCCATTCAATACATGAGGAATGTTGCCACAAATCACATTTTTCAGGACTAATCCGTGGTGGTTGTAAAACATTATCGAAGCAACGCCACCCGGTTTAACTTGTTCAAGCAATAAATCAAGCGCCTCTTTAGGATCGGCTAACCATTCCATTACGGCATGAAACATCACAAAATCGACTTTCTCATCGAGATGTTCTGCGACTTTTTGTACCGGTGAATGAATAAATCGATATTGCTCTAGCAAACCCGCTTCGCTGATACTTTCTTTTGCGAGCTTCAGCATTTCAGAAGAGAGGTCACACAGAGAAACGTTATGCCCAAGCGACGCAATTTTTTGCGACATCTGCGCAAGTCCGCCTCCAGCATCAAGCACATGCAGCGGCGAAGCTGATTGCTCAAATTTGCTCAAAGCTTGTTCTAAATCTTCCCATACGATGATCTGACGGATCTCTCCTTTGTCAGAGCCGTAAATATTTTTTGCAAATTTGTGGGCAATATCGTCGAAATTACGGTCTTCAGTCACGGCTACTTGAGTTATTATGTCCTATCGTGCCTGCTATTCTGTCACAGGAATTTCAGGAATAAAGAGGCGATGTCTCTTTTTACTACTAAGTGATGTTTTTTCGGACTATTCGGATATGTTTGAGCTGAAAAAAGTAGTGTCTTCGCTATTGATGCCACTACCAGCAATGTTAATTCTCGCTTTTCTGGGTTTAGCCCTAGTGATGTTTACTACCAAAAGGAAGACTGGTTGCCTAATCACCCTTTCAGCCCTATGTGGTATTTTCCTAATCGCTTTCCAACCAGTTTCTAGTCAACTTTTAATGCCAATGGAAAGGCAACACACCGCATTTTTACCTGTCGATGAAACCGTCGATTACGTGATGGTTCTCGGAAGTGGTCACGTCGTAGATGACCAAATTCCACCGACATCAGAACTTAGCCGCACCGGCCTGATGCGTTTAAGTGAAGGGATTCGTATCCTACGTCTTTACCCTGGTGCAAAACTCATTTTGTCTGGCTATGGCGCAGGCACTGAAGTAAGTAACGCAAGAATGATGGCTAAGGTTTCATTAGCACTTGGCGTAGCAAAACCCGATATCATTCTGCTTGAAACCGCAAAAGACACCTGGGAAGAAGCTCGCCAAGCCGCTGCGTTCGTTAAGAATAAAAAAATGGTACTGGTGACTTCAGCGAGCCATATGACTCGTGCACTCAATGAATTCCATGCAGCTGGTATGAAACCACTGCCTGCACCAACCAACTACCTTGCACAAGAAGGCGTTGTTGAGCCTTGGAATAAGTACATGCCAAAAGCTCTCTACCTTGAGCAGACTGAGCGTTACTGGCACGAAACCATGGGATTAGTTTGGCAAGATTTACGTGATTGGCTTGATACAAGCAATGACATTGTTGAAGAGCCGGTGATTCCAGAAGCTTCCAGCTTAATTGAAGATGACGGTGAAGTTTCTGCGGCTCAGCCTCAGTAAGCCCATTGAATCTTTAAACTCATCTTGTGCAGACTGAGTCGGCAAGTATTTGTAGATTCTCTGGTCGTTACCAGTAAAGCTGAGTAATAAAAAAAGCCGAGACATCAATGATGTCTCGGCTTTTTACGTTTAAATGCCGTTGTTAATTAATCACTCCCGAAGAAAATCAATCACCAGCGAACATGTAACCTTCACCGTGAACCGTCACAAAGATTTGTGGGTTCTTAGGATCGAACTCCATTTTTGCACGCATACGACGAATCAGCACATCGATAGTACGGTCATTAGGCGCGTCCACTCGGTGGCTGATCATATTCAGAATACGTTCGCGGCTTAATACTTGGTTAGGGTAAGAAGACAACGCCACTAGCAGTTCGTATTCTGCTTTGGTCAGTTTCACCGGTTCGCCGTTTTTGCTTAACGCACGACGAGGGATATCAAATGTCCACTCACCAAAACGAACCACAGACTCATCTGATGTTTCTTCGACTGTGCCCGCAGCTGTTTTACGAGCGGCAGAAATACGCCAAAGTAGGTTTTTAACTCGAACTAATAACTCGCGAAGTTCGAAGGGTTTAGTAACGTAATCGTCAGCGCCCATTTCAAGGCCAACAATTTTGTCGATGCTATCCGTGCGTCCAGTAACTAAAATAATTCCAATGTCTGATTGACTGCGTAATTCGCGAGTTAGCATCAATCCATCTTCGCCTGGTAAGTTGATGTCCAGCATAATGAGGTCAACGTTGTTTTCTTCTAACACGTTTCTCATTTGAGCGCCGCTTTCTGCTTCGCTCACTGTGTAACCCTCGTTCTGGAAGTATCCAACCAGTTTACTGCGGGTTACCACATCATCTTCTACGACTAATACGTGATAGCTCATCTACACCACTTTTCTTATTTAATAGTTTCAGTGACTATTCTATTCATAACTAGTAACAATTCTAGTGGTACAGAAGATAAAAGCCAGAAACATGGATTTTTTTTGATACAAGACAATCTTAAACCTTGCTATTTATCGTCCATCGCAATTCAATATAGACATTACTACTAATGAGTAACTTTGCGTTTCGCAAATAACCTTGTTATTCAGCCTTGGTGTGCTTATGCCCAAGTGACTTCAAGATGCATATAAGCAACATCACAAGACTAAGTCAGGATCTAACAAATGAAAGATACGAAAGCGTTCAACGAGCAAAGAGCAGAAATATACTGGTGGCTATCAAGCTTATTCGCCAAAGAGCTCACTCAAGAAGAACTCGATCACTACCACTCTGTTGAAATTCGTTCTTTCCTTTCTGGTTTAGGTTCGAATGAAGCTCTAAAGCCTTCGATTGATAAGCTTGTAGACGCATTGAACCGTCTACAAACACGTGAAGATGCCCAACTGGAACTGTCTGCTGACTTCTGCGACCTTTTCTTAAAGACAGATAAGCACGGCGCTCTTCCTTACGCTTCAATGTACATCGGCGAAACAGGTCTATTAAACGATAAGCCAGCTAAAGACATGGAAGAGATCATGGCTAAGCACAACTTAATCGTGAACCAAGACTTAAAAGAACCTGCAGATCACATTGCTATCGAACTCGACTTCCTTGGCAATCTAATCATCCGTTCAAATGAAACTGAGCTTGAAGAAGAATTAGAGAAATCGTTCGTCATTCAACAGCAGTTTATCGAGCAGCAACTACTTACTTGGTTGCCAAAGTTTAATGTGAAATGTCATGACGTTGACCAATTTGGTTTCTACGCTTCGGTCTCATCTTTGCTACTCGCATTTTGCAATTTAGACACTCAATATTTAGCTTGTGAATAAGTTCGCCCAACGACTAGGTAAATAAATTCAGTAGAATGTGACAATTCACCCGGATTTCTGGGTGAATTATATTGCGAGTAATTTCTAGTCAGTCTAAAATTGTGACCGCAAACGATAAAATATGAAACATTCACGAAATGCTATGCTTATTTAAGTTCAGAGCATTTCGGTGTTAAGACAAGCCGCTCAATAGCGGTTTTTTGTTTTTTAGCACTTTAGTACCCAAAGAGCCCTACAAATTTAAGCTCTTAGTTAAGTAGCTTAACGGCTACTTTATTCCGTACTTTGGGAAAGTAGCTTCTAATAGGATAAAACCATGGCCACTATAAAAGATGTCGCTCGCTTAGCAGGCGTATCAACAACAACCGTTTCTCACGTAATCAACAAAACACGTTTTGTCGCAGAAGCGACTCAAGAAAAAGTAAACAAAGCCGTAGACGAACTAAACTATGCACCGAGTGCTGTTGCTCGTAGTTTGAAATGTAATACAACACGCACTATCGGCATGCTAGTAACTCAGTCAACCAACCTATTCTTCTCTGAGGTTATCGATGGCGTAGAGAGCTACTGCTACCGTCAAGGCTACACTTTGATTTTGTGTAACACAGGCGGTATTTATGAGAAGCAACGTGATTACATTCGAATGCTTGCAGAGAAGCGTGTAGATGGCATCTTGGTTATGTGTTCAGACCTAACTGAAGAACTAAGAGAAATGTTAGACCGTCACGCTGACATTCCTAAAGTAGTGATGGACTGGGGTCCTGAGAGCTCTCAAGCCGACAAGATCATTGATAACTCTGAAGAAGGTGGCTACCTTGCGACCAAGTACCTTATTGAACGCGGTCACTCTAAGATTGCTTGTTTAAGTGGCCACTTAGATAAAGCAGCCTGTGTTGAACGTATCGCAGGATACAAACGTGCATTTGACGAAGCTAATATTGCCACTGACGAACGCTTGATCATTGAAGGTAACTTTGAGTGTGATACGGCTGTTCTTGCTGCAGAACAAATCGTTGAGATGGAAGATCGTCCAACGGCGGTATTCTGCTTTAACGACACAATGGCACTCGGCTTAATGAGCCGACTGCAAGAAAAAGGCATCCGCATTCCTGAAGATATCTCAGTGATCGGTTACGACAACATCGAACTCGCTGAATACTTCTCTCCGCCGTTAACGACAGTTCACCAACCAAAACGTCGTGTTGGTAAGAATGCATTCGAAATTCTATTGGAGCGCATCAAAGACAAAGACCACGAAAAACGCGTCTTCGAAATGCACCCTGAAATTGTTGAACGAAGTACAGTTAAGACGTTAAATTAATTGATAATTCGAGTTTAATTTCATCAAGCGCACCTTTAGGTGCGCTTTTCTTATCAGCAACTATAATGAACCCTTATGCATAAATGAAAGATCATTAATTGAAGCAGTATCACATTTTGAAATATCAAGTGTGAGCTTCATTCAACAAAAACTTTATTCTATTCAATCAGTCACGCACAGGGCAAACCACTCGAAAGAGTGAGACGCAAAGCTTCCGGCCTAAACCACTCGTTGGTATGGTAGCGGGGTTACCGATGGCAAAATGCAGTAACTACTAATAATTTAGTAATTTACGGCTTATTGACAATTTAATTGCAACATTTTGCTAATCTCTCGGACCTGCTTATTTGGTGGCGTAGTTCAAATACACCGAGATAAATAACATGGATAAACCGATACTAAAGGACTCGATGAAGTTATTTGAGTCCCTAGGAAAAATAAAATCACGCTCAATGTTTGGTGGCTTCGGTCTTTTTGCTGATGACACTATGTTTGCTCTGGTTGTAAATGACCAGTTGCACATACGCGCAGACAAAGGCACAACTAAACAATTCGAACAACAAGGGTTTCAACCGTACGTCTACAAAAAACGTGGTTTCCCTGTCGTTACTAAATATTTCGCTTTACCTGAAGGCCTCTGGCAAGACCAAGAGAAAATCTTGCAGCTTGCAACCACGTCTCTAGGTTTTGCTAAAGAAGAAAAAGCTGAGCAGTCTTCTGCTAAGCCGACCCGACTCAAAGATCTGCCTAATCTTCGACTCGCTACCGAGCGTATGTTGAAAAAGGCAGGGATCGATTCTGTAGAACGTTTATATGAATCTGGCTCTGTAAACGCATTTAACGCCATCAAAGAATCGCATGCGTCTTCTGTCAGTATTGAACTACTTTGGGCGCTAGAAGGCGCGATTAATGGTACACATTGGTCTGTTATACCGCAGCAGCGTCGCGAAGAGCTTATCAATCGCGTCAATTAACATTGTCAGTGCAATCTATATACATAACTAAGCCGCATTTACTGCGGCTTTTTTTATGTCGACAAAACTAGTCTTATGTATAGCTGAACCACTGAGTTCAAAAAGATGGACGGTAATAGTATTTGTAATCCACTTTAACCATCGGAATGAAGTTAATTTCTCCAGAGGAATCCATTATTTCTTTTACTTTGATGGTACCGTTTTTGATTTCAAACGAGCGTACATCTACTTTTTCAGAGGCTTGCGGTAAGATTTTGCTCAATTCATATGAGCGCTTACTGTTTATATCCATCCAGATTTTTTTTCCAGATTCGTAAGCCTGTGATTGGCTCGCCACTACATCGCCTTTAAATACTTTAGACTCAACAGCCGCACGGTGATAGACGCCCGATCCCATGGCTTGGAAAGAGAATAGGCCCGTTGTAGCAATAACCGTAATCATTGATAATAATTTCATAGCTAGCTCCTTAGTTGTCTGCCTGAATAATTATCTAAAACAATCTTCATGCCACGATTGTTACGTATATAGAACGAGCCAAGACCAAAACTCTTTCAAATTTTTGTTACTTTTTACGTGGTACAAATTATCGCTAATAAAATAATGCATACAAAACAAGTCCCTAGCAGAGAGTCACAACCTTCTAATCAACGAATCTTTTTCCACCTCTATTCCGCCAATACTTGTCGCTAACATAAGACTAAGCAATTAGGCTAGCTTTTTGCCCCCGATCCATCGTCTAGAACAAATAGTTTTTTATTAACTGGTGAAAGTTAATCTATGCTTTGCCTGTCTATCTATACTATCGGTATGCATTGAAAATTTAGAGGAAGTATCAATGAGTAAGAAAATGATATTGGGTATTGTGTTGGTCGTAACCATCGTGTTGTTGGGCATCAATTTCGGCCAGTACTTAACGCTTGAAAATGCTAAGGCCCAACAAGCTGTGTTAAATGAATACATTGACAGCAACTTTATTGCGGCTGCCGCTATCTATTTTGTCGCGTATGTCATGATTACGGCTTTCTCCATTCCTGGAGCCGCTGTTGTGACCTTATTAGGGGCCGCGCTATTTGGCTTCTGGAACAGCTTGCTGCTGGTATCTTTCGCAAGTGCGATCGGTGCGACCTTAGCCTTCTTAAGTAGCCGTTACCTGTTGCGTGACTGGATTCAAACCAAGTTTGGTGACAAATTGGCGACGATTAACAAGGGGGTTGAAAAAGACGGCGCGTTTTACCTGTTTTCTCTGCGTCTGATTCCTGTATTCCCATTTTTCCTTATCAACCTATTGATGGGTCTAACACCGATGTCAGTGAGTCGTTACTACATTACGAGTCAAATCGGGATGTTACCGGGGACGGCAGTTTTCTTGAATGCTGGCACTCAGCTCGCAGAAATTGATTCACTTTCGGGCATCGTCTCCCCTTCAGTACTATTGTCATTTGCGTTATTGGGTATATTCCCAATAGTGGCTAAATGGTTGATGGGTAAGTTTCGCTCAGCACCCGTAGCTGAATAACGTATATAGCAGAATAGTTTATAATAGCTAAATAACACAGATAGCCGAATAAGGTTCTATTTCAATGAAAATCTTCAGTGCATCGAATCCGACAGAAGCTCATATCATCTGTGGATTATTAGAAAGCGAGAATATTGCCTGTGAAGTCCGTGGTGAGGGGTTGTTCGGATTAAAGGGGGAAATCCCATTCACCGAAGAAACTGACCCTTACGTATGGTTATATGAGCCAGAATTGGCCAGTAAAGCTCGCATGCTCGTCAATGACTACCAAAAGCAGCAAGATTCGATCATCTATGAAGAGTGGCGTTGTGGTGAGTGTCATGAAGTCAACGAAGCGCAATTCGGCTCGTGCTGGCAGTGCGGTGCTGCCTCACCTGAATAGCAAGGTCTCAGTAACCTGATAGGCTTTGTTTCCTAAT